>JAZQUC010000068.1:0-2447 GCA_045631075.1 Candidatus Fimenecus sp.
TGATGGCACTTCAATTTCGTTATAAAACCAAGCGTGCTTATCCTTTTTACCACCCCAACGGTTAAGATATGGTGTAAAAAGTGTGAAACTATCGTCCATTTCAGGTAAAGTATTATCAAGTTTATAATCACATTCCTTGTAAAGAAAATCTGTTACAGGAATATTTTCTTTGATAACGAGTTTCTCAAACTCTTCAAGAAACACGTTAATTCTGTCTTCAATAAAATCTTTATACATAAGATATCCCGCCTTTCTCAAACACCAAATATGTCACTCATCATATAAAACGAGCCACATATAAGAATTGTTTCATCTTCCTTTGTGCTTGAAAGAATATATTTGTATCCCTCTTTGGGATTATTGATAAAATTACAATCATCACAGTATTTTTCTGTAATTTCTTTTAATTGTTCACCATTTAATGCTCGTGGATTACTTGGTGTTACTGTTACAATCGACTTGCAAAGTGGTGCGATTTTACTCACATAGCCTTCAACATCCTTATCAGCCATAAGACCAATTAGCATATTGATATTCTGCACATTGTACTTTTTAAGAAAATTGTAAAGTGCCTCTGCACAGCCCTCATTATGACCACCATCACGGATTATCAATGGTTTTTCATTGATAATTTCCATTCGTGCAATCATTCTTGTATTTTCAATACCCTGTGTGATTGCATCTTCATTAATTCCAAGCACCTTTGCACATTCAATGGCATTTATAGCATTTTCAATCTGATGATTACCTGTAAGCCTTGTTTTATAAACATTTTCGTTATAAGCAAAGAGCGTACCCAATATTGAATCATCAAGAATTTCGGTTTTGTGTGGGTCAGTAATAATTAAATTACAGTTTTTGCTTTCGCAAGTTTCTTTTATCACCTTTAATGCATCTTTGTGCTGATTAATGGATGTGATAACAGTTGTATTTTCTTTGATTATTCCACATTTTTCAAATGCAATTTTTTCGATTGTATCACCGAGAATTGCTATATGGTCAAGGGAAATTGAGGTGATTACTACTGCCTGTGGCTTTTTCACAACATTTGTTGCATCAAATCGACCACCAAGACCAACTTCAAGCACAACATATTCACATTCTGCCTTCACGAAACAAAGAAATGCCGAAACTGTAATAGCTTCAAATTCTGTAATGATAATATCTTTTTTATTTAATTCTTCAATTTTTTCACGGACCTTTGTCACACACTCTGCAAACAGATTTTTGTTGATATTTTCACCATCAATCTGTATTCTTTCGCAAAAATCAATAACATAAGGTGAAATGAAAAGTCCTGTTTTTTTACCGCTTGCTATAAGCATATTGGAAATTGTTGTAGATGTTGAGCCTTTGCCGTTTGTACCTGCTACATGGATAATTTTCAGTTTATCCTGTGGGTTATCAAGCATTTCTAAAAGCATAGAAATACGCTCAAGTCCAGGCTTTATTCCAAATGCTAACAGTGAGTGGATATATTCTACTGATTCACTAAAATTCATATTTATCTCATTTTCATTGAAATATCAAATGCCTTAACTGAATGAGTCAATGCACCAAGAGAGATAATATCCACACCTGTTTTTGCAACTGATGCGATGTTATCAAGAGTAATGTTACCTGATGCCTCTGTCTTTGCTCTGCCGTCAATATATTTCACACATTCAGCCATCTGCTCATTATTCATATTATCAAGCATAATAATGTCGGCACCTGCTTCAACTGCTTCCTTTACCTCGTCAAAGTTTCGGGTTTCAACTTCGATTTTAACCATATGACCAAGCTTTGAGCGTAAAATTTTTACTGCGTTTGTAATTCCGCCACCTGCATCAATGTGGTTATCTTTAAGCATTGCACCATCAGAAAGGTTATATCTGTGGTTTTTACCGCCACCACAAACAACTGCATATTTCTGTAATGCACGAAGTCCTGGTAAAGTCTTTCTTGTATCTGTTACAGATGCATTTGTTCCTTCACAAAGCTTTACAGCTTTGTTAGTTGCAGTTGCAATACCTGACATATGCTGAATGATGTTAAGAGCTGTTCTTTCACCCTTTAAAAGACAAGCTGTCTTACCGTTGAATTCAACAATCAAATCACCTGCTTTTACTTCGTCACCATCGTTCTTATGAACTGTGTATGTGAAAGTATCATCAAGCAAAGTGAAAACTCGCATTGCAATCTGGAGACCACAAAGTACACCGTCAGCCTTAGCTACAAAATATGAGTCGTTTCTCTGGTCTTCAGGGATAAGATAATCAGCAGAAACGTCGATATAATTAATATCTTCGCTGATTGCTTCTTTAATAAGATTATCTACATAAAACTGATTTAATTTCATTGGTCATTGACCTCCTTAAGAATTATATAAGCAACTGTTGCAAGGCTTAATGCTTCGCAATAGTCAGGAGTTACTTTGAATTTACCGTTTTTAAGTCGATTGAAAA
>JAZQUC010000069.1:0-19530 GCA_045631075.1 Candidatus Fimenecus sp.
TTATTCGGGCGATTCTTGAATCGCCCCTACATTCCAACCAAATTAATAATATTGTAGGGGACGATGCCTACATCGTCCCGTTCCAAAATGTACATTCAAACTACAACGGGTCGCTGTGGGCAGCGAGCCCTACATATATAACCATATTGGTTTTGTTATATAATCGCGTCGCAGACCCGACGTTCTGCACTCTGCACTTTGCGTTCTGCACTCATCCCTATAAACTCCAATTTGCACAAATAAAATGTATTGTTTTTCCTTGAAAAACCTTGAAAAATCAAGGAACAAATGGTATAATGATAAATTAGTAAAATGCGATAAATTTGACTTGTGAAAGGGGGACAAGACCTATGAGCAGAAAAAAATGGCTCACAGCACATATTGATAAAGAATTGGCAGCACAGGTTGCGGAAAATCACAGTCTTGACCCTTTTACTGCCCTTATATTGGTATCTCGTGGTATTACGGAATATGAAGATGTTGAAGAGTTTTTCGACTCTGATTTCAGTTTTTGCGACCCATATCTTATTGCTGATATGGAAAATGCTGTTATGCGAATTGAAAAGGCACTTGAAAATCACGAAAAAATCTGCGTTTTCGGTGACTATGATGCTGACGGTGTTACTGCAACTGCACTTATGTATTCATATCTTTCTTCCCGTGGTGCAGATGTGATGTACTATATTCCTGACAGAATAAGCGAAGGTTATGGTATGAACAAAAATGCTATAACATATCTTCATGAGCAGGGCGTAAAGCTTATTGTAACAGTTGACAATGGTATTTCAGCAATTGAAGAAATAGAATATGGTAATTCACTCGGTATTGATACTGTTGTTACTGACCATCATCAGGTTGGTGAAGTTTTACCACAAGCAGTTGCTGTTATTGACCCTCACCGAGAAGACTGCAATCTTCATTTTAAAGACTGGGCTGGTGTTGGTGTTGCGTTTAAGGTTGTCTGTGCCTTGGAAAAAGGTGACTATTCAGAAATTTTAAATAAATATGCCGATATTATTGCAGTTGGTACTATTGCCGACGTGGTTGAATTAAAGGACGAAAACCGAGCAATCGTAAAATATGGTGTTGCAAAAATAAATTCTAATCCTTGTAACGGTATAAATGCACTTCGTCAGATAGCAGGAGTAAGTGAAAAACAGCTTAATGCAGTTGGTGTTACTTATTCATTAGCACCACGAATCAATGCAGCAGGTCGAATTGAATCTGCTACAACTGCTTTAAAGCTTTTGCTTTGTGATGACCTTCTTAAAGCGTTGGATATCGGTGAACAGGTTGATATGTGTAACCGTGAACGCCATATGCTGGAAGCAGAAATTATGGATTCTGCCGTTAAACATATTGAAAGTAATGACAGACTTAAATATTCCCGTGTGCTTGTTGTTTGCGGTGAAGGATGGCACCACGGTGTTATCGGAATTGTGGCTGCAAGAATTACAGAAAAATACGGAAAACCAACTATCGTAATTACCTTTGACGGTGATGAGGGTACAGGCTCTGCAAGAAGCATCAGCGGTTTTTCAGTATATGATGCAATTAAGTCAAGTGAAGATTTACTTACTCACTTTGGTGGTCATACTCTTGCGGCAGGACTTGGAATTAAACGAGAAAATGTGGGTGAGTTTTTTAACCGTGTAAATGATTATGCAAACTCACTTCCTGATGCAGTACCTGAATTGCTTCTGGATTGTAAGCTTAATCCTGCATATATTGATACAGCATTGGTGGAATCCCTTGAAAATCTTGAACCATTTGGTGCAGGTAATCCACAGCCTGTTTTTGGCATTTTCGGTGTAAGGATTGACGGAATTAAGCCTGTTGGCGAAGGTAAGCATCTTCGAATTTCATTCACAAAGGGCAATACTCAGTTTGTGGCAATGAAATTCGCAACAACCATTCTTGAATTTCCATTCAGCGAGGGTGATACAGTTGACCTTGCTGTACGAATTGAAAAAAATGAATTCAGGGGTGAGGTCAAGGCATCTGTTCACCTGCGTGAAATCCGTTTTTCAGGTGTGGATGACGAAACCTTCTTTAAATCCCGTGCACTTTATGAAAAATATAAACGCGGTGAAGAGCTTACTTCTCACGAAGCACGATTTTTAATGCCTACAAGGGAATTCCTGCTTGGTGTTTATAATCTTATAAAACAGTATAAAAAATGGCCTTATGATGTGGAAACACTTACATACCGAGCAAAATGTCCTGTTGAAAGATATTGCACAATGCTCGTGTCTGTTGATGTGCTTCATGAATTAAAGCTTATATATTACGAAAACGAACAGATTGTCTTTGACGGTGACGGCAAAAAAGCCGACTTGTCACAATCAAAGATACTTAATCAATTAAATCAGATGAAAGGCGGTGAATAATAATGGCAGATGTTGTTAATGTAAATGTTGATGTGAATGAACTTTTTGAAAATTTACGAAATAAAATAAAGGCAATTCATAATGAAGATGAGTTAAAGGTTATCGATAAAGCATTTAAGATTGCAAACGAATATCACGGTGACCAGAAGCGTAAATCAGGCGAGCCATATATTATTCATCCTATTGCAGTTTGTGACATACTTGTTGATTTGGGTATGGACTGGCAATCTCTTGTTGCTGCGCTTCTTCACGATGTTGTTGAAGATACACCATACACAATTGAACAGCTTATCGAAGATTTTGGCGAAGAAGTAGCAGTTTTAGTTGACGGTGTTACAAAGCTTGGTCAGGTACAGATTAATTCAAGTGAAGCAAAGGAAGAAGCTCAGGCAGAGAATATCCGCAAAATGCTTCTTGCAATGTCAAAGGATATCCGTGTTATTATCGTAAAACTTCCCGACCGTGTTCATAATATGAGAACATTACAGTTTATGGCACCACAGAAACAGCGTGATAAAGCACTCGAAACACTTGAAATTTTTGCACCTATTTCTCACCGTCTTGGTATCCGTTCCGTAAAGGAAGAGCTTGAGGACAGAGCAATCCATTTCCTTGACCCTGTGGCTTATGAGGGTATCGAAGAAAGCCTTAAAAAATCAAATGCTTCAGGAAATGATTTCCTTGAAAGTATAAAACAGAAAATTGGTGACAGAGTTCGCGAAAATGTGCCGAAAGCACAAATCAGCGGACGAATCAAGTCCGTTCACGGTATTTACCGTAAAATGTATATGCAGGGCAAACAGTTTGACGAAATTTATGACATTTATGCTGTTCGTATTATTGTTGACAGCGTAATTGACTGTTACAACTGCCTTGGTATTATTCACGATATGTATAATCCTTTGCCTGGTCGTTTCAAGGATTATATTTCAACACCAAAGCCAAATATGTATCAGTCACTTCATACAACCGTTATCGGTAAAGAGGGTACACCTTTTGAAGTGCAGATAAGAACATGGGAAATGCATCGTACTGCTGAATTCGGTATCGCAGCCCATTGGAAATACAAGCTTGGTGTTTCAGGTGGAAAACAAAGCTTTGACCAGCGTCTTCAATGGATTCGTGAAATGCTTGAAACACAGCAGGAAGCAGGTGACGCAAGAGAGCTTGTTTCAACAATTAAAACTGACCTTATTACTGACGAAGTATTTGTATATACACCAAAGGGCGATGTTATCAATGTGCCTGTTGGCTCAACGGTAATCGACTTTGCTTATGCAATTCACTCTGCTGTTGGTAACAAGATGACAGGTGCTAAGGTTGACGGACGAATTGTGCCTATTGATTATGTAATCAAAACAGGTGAAATCGTTGAAATCCTTACATCTTCTCAACAGGGCAAGGGCCCAAGTCGTGACTGGCTCAATATTGTAAGGACAAGTCAGGCAAAGACTAAAATCCGTTCCTGGTTCAAAAAGGAAAAACGAGAAGAAAATATTATTGAAGGTAAGGCTGAAATCGAACGAGAATTCAGACGAAATTATATCCGTCTGTCAGACGAAGATTATCAGGTTTTCATTAAAAAACTTGCAGAGCGTCAGCATATGGATAACATTGACGATTTCTATGCTGCAATCGGTTACGGTGGACTTTCTGTTAACCGAATGATGCCTTTTATCAAGGAAGAATATCAGAAAAATTACGACAAGAGCCGTCAGGAAATCAAGGTTGTTACTGTTAAGGATAACTCAAAGAAAAACAAAGACGGTGTTACTGTTGAAGGTATTGATAATTGTCTTATCAAGTTCTCACAATGCTGTAATCCGTTGCCTGGTGACAACATTATCGGCTTTATCACCCGTGGTCACGGTGTTTCAATTCATAAGCGTGACTGTACAAATGTGCCAAAGGATGTTGTGAATTGTGCCGAGCCTGCTCGTTGGGTAAATGCATATTGGAATAATAATGTAAAAGAAGAATACAAGGCAACACTTCAGCTTACTTGTCTTTCCCGTGTGGGACTTATGGCAGAGGTTGCAATGCAGGTTGCAAATATGCGAGTTAATATTACAAGCATCAGTACCCATGATATGAAGGACGGAAGAACAATTATTGAGCTTACCGTTAATGTCAGTGGTATTGACCATCTCAAAAACTTGATTCAGCGTATTGAAAAGGTTGACGGAATTTTATCTGTGGAGCGTTAATTATGAAAGCAGTAATTCAAAGAGTATCAAAAGCAAGTGTCACAGTTGACGGTGAGCTTGTTTCAAAGATTGGAAAAGGTTATCTTATTCTTCTTGGTGTTATGGATGATGACACAGAAGCCGATGCCGAGGTTTTGGCACGAAAAACATCAACACTTCGTGTTTTCGAAGATGACGAAGGCAAAATGAACCTTGACATACAGAATGTTCAGGGTGAAATTCTTGCAGTTTCACAGTTTACACTCTGTGCTGATGTGAAAAAGGGTAACAGACCGTCATTTTGTCACTCTGCTCATCCTGACAAAGCTGATGAATTGTACGAATATTTCTGTCAGGAACTCATTAAAAACGGTGTGAAAAATGTAGAAAAAGGTGTTTTTGGTGCGGATATGAAGGTTGAACTTCTCAACGACGGACCTGTAACAATCCTTTATGATTCTGAAATTTGGAGAAAGAAGTAAAAGAAATGATAACAGTAGAAAAGCATTTAGCAATAATGAATGATGGCTTTACAACAAACACATATATTGTAACTGATAATGAAACAGGTGAAGTTGCAGTTGTTGACCCATCACTTCCTGAACAAAAGTTAATGGATAAGTTAAGTGGAAAGAATGTTAAATATATTCTTCTTACTCATGGCCACTTTGACCATACATGCGGTGCAAAAATGGTCAAGGATAACACAGGTGCAAAGGTTGTTATTCACAAGAATGATAATATTATGCTTCACGATACAGCGGCTAATGAATATGCTGTGAATTGTCCCGGTCTTCTGTTCCCTGAGGTTGATGCCGATATTCTTTCAGAAGATGAAACAGAATTGATGCTTGGCAACACAAAAATCACAGTTATGCATACACCTGGTCATTCAATGGGTGGCGTTTGTTATCTTTTTAAAGAAGACAAAGTAATGTTTTCAGGTGACACTCTTTTCCGTCTTACAGCAGGCAGAACTGACCTTTACGGTGGTAACGGTCGTGACGAGCTTCGTTCACTTGCAAAAATCGGTGAGTTAGAAGGTGACTACAAGGTTTATCCGGGTCACGAAGCAGATACAACACTCGACTTTGAGCGTGAAAATAACCGTTATATGAGAACTCGTTTCAGAAGAAAATGATAAAACTACTTGTAATAAATCATAAGTTCCATTATGAAATGGAAAAATTAGTCAGAATTTTTATGCCTGATGTTAAAATTCAGGTTGTGTATGAAGAATGTGACGATTTTAATTTATACACATCTGTAACAGACGAAATTAAGGTCATAATAAATTTTGAAGATTTTAATAAAACTCTTACTGCTCCTCTTTGTGACGATAACGAAATGCAAATGGGACGAATGGTGTATGCTCTTATGGGCGAATATACACACTTTTATCCTAAATGGGGAGTGCTGACAGGTGTCCGACCATCAAAGCTCCTCATAAATACAGAAAAACAAATGGGACGCGAAAAAACAGAAGCGTATTTTAAAAACGACTTGCTTGTAAGTGATGAAAAATTCCGTCTTGCAAGGGAAGTTGCTGACTGGGAAGAAAAAATTATCGGTACAAGTAGTCCTGAGTCGTTCAGCCTTTATGTTTCAATTCCTTTTTGTCCCTCAAGGTGCAGTTACTGTTCATTCGTTTCTCATTCCGTCGAGAATGACAAGGCAAAAAATCTTTTGCCACAGTATGTAAGCCTTTTGTCAGAAGAATTGAAATTAACAGGTGAAATTGCCAATAAAATCGGCGTAAAGCTTGAAAGCATTTATATCGGTGGCGGTACACCTACAACTCTTTCAGCAGAACAACTCGAAACAACAATAAATGCAATTGAAAATAATTTCGATTTGTCATCTTGTCGTGAATTTACTGTGGAAGCAGGTCGTCCTGACACAATAACAAAAGAAAAATTGTGGGTGCTTAAAAACAGTCCTGTTGACAGAATAAGCATAAATCCACAGACCTTTAACAATTCTGTTTTACAGGCAGTTGGCAGAAGACACAGTGCAGAAGATACAATCAATATCTTCAATTTGGCTCGTGAAATCGGTTTTCAGAATATCAATATGGACTTGATTGCAGGTCTTCCAACAGATACAGTTGAGGGCTTTTGTCATTCACTTGATACTGCAATAGGCCTTGACCCTGAAAATATCACAGTTCACACTCTTGCTGTTAAGCGTTCATCAACAATCGGACAAAATACGCCTAAACTTGCTGTGGAAAATGCAAATACAGCATCTGAAATGTTAAAATATACTTACGATAAGCTATACGAAAAATACCATCCTTACTATATGTACCGTCAGTCAAAGTCAGCAGGTGCACTTGAAAATGTAGGTTGGGCAAAGGAAAATCGTGAATGTATTTATAATATTTTTATGATGGAAGAATGTCATACAATTCTTTCCTGCGGTGGTGGTGCTGTTACAAAGCTTAAAGCACCAAAGGGTGACGAAATTGAGCGAATTTTCAATTTTAAATATCCGTTTGAATATATCAGTGGCTTTGACGAATTAATTGAAAGAAAGAAAAGAATAACACAGTTTTATGATACATACAAATAATAGAATAATTTTGTGAGGTATTATAAATGACAATCTTAAAGAATAAACTTGAATATATTAACGAAAGAGCAAAAACAAATCCTGAAATTTTCATTAATGAATGTGAAGAAAGATACGAAAAAATAATTGATTCAATTGCCGAAAGAATTGTAACGGAAGACGGCAGGGAAATTGTAATGCTTGCAGGTCCTTCGTCAGCAGGAAAAACCACAACTGCACGAAAGCTCAAGGAAGGACTTTCAGAAAAAGGCATAAAAACCTATGTGTTAAGCCTTGATGATTTCTATCTTAATCGTGACGATATTCCTTATCTTCCTGACGGCACACAGGATTATGAAACTGTCTATGCTCTTGATTTGGAACAGCTTGAAAAGGATTTGAATGCTTTGATTCGTGGTGAAACGGTTAAAGCACCAATCTTTGACTTTACAACAGGCAAACGAAGTGATACAGAGTTTAACGAAATCACATTAGGTGACGATGATGTTGTAATTATCGAGGGACTTCACGCACTTAATCCTGTTATTACTGAAAAAGTTCAGGGAAAACTTTTGAAAGTATATATAAATGTTTCATCAAGAATTTATGACGACAATGGAAATGTACTTCTGAATAAAAGAAATCTTCGTTTTTTACGCAGAATGATTCGTGACTACAAATTCCGTGCAAGCAGTGTGGAAAACACCTGCAAGCTCTGGAAAAATGTTACGGCAGGTGAAGATAAATATCTTTTTCCGTTCCGTGATAATGCCGATATAAAGGCTGATACAATTCACCTTTATGAACCGTGTGTAATAAAGCAACAGGCATTACCACTTCTCAAAAACAGTCAGGTATCTGACGAGTTTAAGGAAGAAATTGAAAAGCTGGCAAAAGCTCTTGAACAGTTTAATGATATAAATGAAAATAAAGTTCCTGAAAATTCCCTTCTTCGTGAATTTTTAGGACAGTAATACCAATTTAAAAGGTGTGATAAATTTGGCAGACAAAAAAAGAACTAACCAGACACTACTCAACGGTGCGTTGATATTAAGCCTTGCATCACTTATTGTTAAGGTAATCGGTGTTATTTACAAAATTCCTCTTTCCAATATGATTGGTACTGTAGGCAGAGGATATTTTGACTCAGCATATAATCTTTATGTGCCTATTTATACAGTTTCTATGGCAGGTCTTCCTGTTGCCATTTCAAATATGGTTTCAAAGGCTATGGCTATGGGAAATTATCGTGATGTAAAGATTATAAGAAAGGTTGCACAGCGTCTTTTCCTGATAGTAGGTATAATCGGCACAATTGCAATGTTTATTCTTGCGTTCCCTTATGCTATGTCAGCAAAGAATATGGATGTTCTTCCTGCAGTTTTCGTAATAACTCCATCAATATTCTTCTGTTGTATAATGTCAAGCTATCGTGGTTACTATAACGGTCTTTCAAATATGACACCAACTGCAGTTTCAGAAGTTTTTGAAGCAGCAGGCAAGCTTGTTTTCGGTCTTATCTGTGCAAAAGCTGTTATTACTTACGGTTATTCACGCTTTGAACAGGGGCTTACAGTTTTCGGTCGAACAGTTGCAAATGAAAGTGAAGCATTAAGTGCTATCTATCCATATGCCGCAGCAGGTGCAGCAGCAGGTGTTACTCTCGGTACTGTAATCGGCGTTGTGTATCTTATTATTCTTCATAAAATCAAGGGTGACAGAATTACAAAGGCAGAGCTTGTTTCTGCACCAAAGCCTGAAAAAGCAAATGTGGTTGCAAGTAAACTTTTGAAATTTGCAATTCCTGTTGCAATCAGCTCACTTGTGTTCAGTATCACAAACCTTATTGACTCAATCACAATCCAGAATCGTCTTGAATATGTTATTCTCAATAACCTTGACTATATAAGAAATCTTTACAGCACAGAGCTTACAGGTGTCCTTGATGGTGATATCAAGAATTTCCTTTACGGTGCGTATTCATTGTCAATTGACTTCCGTAATCTTATTCCGTCAATTACAATGACTCTCGGTATCAGTGCTATTCCTGCACTTTCAGCAGCATGGGCTGTTAAAAATAAAAGAGCAATCCGAGTTTCAATCGAATCTGTGCTTCGTGTGACAATGCTTATTGCAATGCCTTGTGGTATCGGTATGGGTGTGTTGGCTCAACCAATCCTTGCTGCTTTCTATGGTAGCGGTGACGCTGCAAGTGGTGTTTCAATCGCAGCACCTGTACTTACTGCCTATGGATTTACAATTTTCCTTATGGCACTTTCACAGCCAATGACAAATATGCTTCAGGCTCTTGATAAAACAAAAATTCCGCTTATCTCACTTTCAGCGGGTGCATTCGCAAAGCTTATTGCAAACTTTATTTTCGTTTCAATTCCAAAACTTAATGTAAACGGTGCTGTTGTTGGTACTGTACTTTGCTATGTTATTGTTGTTTCAATCAACTTTGTGGCACTTATCAAAACAGCAAAGGTACGAATTAACATTCTTTCTGTTTTCTTAAAGCCTGTTTTCAGCGGTATCCTTTGTGGTGTGGCAGCATATACATCCTACGGAATTTGCAACAGATTCTTACCTGAATTCTCAATCAAGAATCTTTTCTGCCTTGCAGTTTCTATAGGCTTTGGCGGTCTTGTATATGTAATTTCTATACTTTTGGTCAAAGGAATTGCAAAAGATGACGTAATTATGCTTCCAAAGGGAGAAAAAATTGCAAAAATACTTGCAAAATTTGGTTTTATAGAGTAAAATGAAAGGGAACATTATGATTGATAATTTTCAGTTCAAAGAAAAATATGATGTTAACGATTTGATTGATATTGTTGAGATTCTTCGTTCACCTGAGGGTTGTCCTTGGGATAGGGAACAGGACCACAAATCAATTCGTCGTGATTTCCTTGAAGAAACTTATGAAGTGATTGAAGCTATCAATAAGGACGACAAGGATATGCTTTTGGAAGAGCTTGGTGACGTTTTGTTACAGGTTGTTTTCCATACACAGATTGAGCGTGAAAAGGGTTCGTTTGAATTATCAAATGTTGCTGACGGAATCTGTAAAAAGATGATTGAGCGTCATCCTCATGTTTTCGGTGATGTTAATGCCGAAACAAGTGAACAGGTGCTTGAAAATTGGGACGTTATTAAAAAGCGTACAAAACAGCAAAAAAGTCAGACCGAATCAATGCTTTCAATTCCTCGTGAATTTCCTGCACTTATGCGTGCTGATAAGGTTCAGAAAAAAGCCTCAAAGGTTGGTTTTGACTGGGACAACGCTGACGGTGCGTTCGATAAAATCAGCGAGGAGCTTAATGAACTCAAACAGGCATATAAAGAAGGAAATCAGGATAATATCCACGAAGAGCTTGGTGATTTGCTTTTCTCTGTTGTCAATGTTTCACGATTTGTAAAGGTTGATAGTGAAGAAGCACTTACAAACTCAACGGACAAGTTCATTGACCGTTTCAGCAAGGTTGAAAAAATGGCAAATGAACAGGGCTTGGATATGAAAAATACAGACTTGGACACATTGGACAAGTTATGGGATTTGGCTAAAAAGGGCTAAGGTTCTTTTTAAAATAAAAAAGATAAAAAATTTTTTGGAGGAATACAAAAATGAACAAGACAGAACTCGTAGCAGCAGTAGCAGCTAAAGCAGGTATCTCAAAGAAGGATGCTGACGCAGCAGTAGCAGCAGTTTTCGCATCAGTTACAGACGCTCTTAAGAACGGTGATAAGGTTCAGCTTATCGGTTTCGGTACATTCGAAGTTAGAGAACGTTCAGAAAAGACAGCTCGTAACCCAAGAACAGGCGAAACAATGACAGTTCCTGCAACAAAGGTTCCTGCATTCAAAGCAGGCGCAGCACTCAAAGCAGCTGTTAAATAATTAAACTTTTGCAAAAAAAAATTGGGAGTCAAATCTGACTCCCTTGTTTTTTTCACGCACCATTTGGTGTATATCGCGTAGTGGCAGGCTTCCACGCCTGCTTTTGTTTATTACACAAATGTAAAAGGACAATTTATATGAGATTAGACAAATATTTAAAAGTATCAAGAATAATTAAAAGACGAACCGTTGCCAACGAAGTATGTGATGCTGGTCACGTGGTGGTAAGTGGCAGAGTTGTAAAAGCCTCTTACGATGTAAAGGAAGGGGACGTTCTCGAAATTCAGTTCGGTGAAAAAATCACAAAGTATAAAGTGCTTACAGTAACGGAATATGCAACAAAGCAAACAGCAACAGAAATGTATGAAATAATTAAATAAAGAAAAACGGAAGAGAATTTTCTTCCGTTTTTTTCTGTAATTTATTCAATTTCTATCGTGCTCAATATTTCCATAGCCTCAACTTTATAATCATTCCACCAATCTCCACTCTCGTTTATGATTACATAATCCTTGTCAATTACAATGAAACTCCATTTTTCATCATTATCGTAGATTCCCATATTACCGGCGTATTCACCAAGGTAAACGGTCTTACTTTCAAGTCCCGTGCCACATACTCCAAATTTATCATCAAATCTAAATACAATCTGCCCATCTTTTTCATTTACATCTGCGGGTCGAAATTTTATTGTGTCAGCAGGACCTCTGTAGGTGGGATTTTCCTTAAGTGACTCAAGGTTTTCTAAAATCCAATCTGAATTATAAGTGTCGGTTTCAAATTCCCAATTATCAGGAATTGTTATTGAAAATTTATAGTTTTCATTCACACATTCAACTTTTGTGCCCTTAATTTCTTTTTCAAGCCAACCCATTTCGGTCAAATTTTCAATAACCGATGCGGAAATATCTTCTGCTTTGCCATCGTTGAGTTTTTTGCAATAATATGCGCCCGTACCTGCGGGATAAGACTCTTTAATTTCATCGTGCAGTACAAGAATTTCATCACCGCTTGAAAGGTCTGCGAATAAATCTTTTTCAGTTTGATTGCTCATCACAATGGGTGAATTATTCTCGTCAATGAGCATATATGAGCCGGTAGCGGTAATAAGGAGTTTTCCTTTAGTGAAACCATAGCCTTTTGAGTTTATAATACCCAGACCGATTACAATAACCGCTGTTATAAGCAGAATAACTGCAAGAATTACACAAAGAACTTTAATAACTTTCTTTTTCATTTTTTATTCCCCCTTATATATAAGAGCATTTCAAAACAATGTTTATTTCAAAATATTGTAAAAAACTTAAGAAATTGAGTTTATCATTTTAATTTTGCACTCTGCATTCTGCACTCTGCACTTACTTTGTCCCTGTTGAGCCGAAGCCACCTGCGCCTCTGTCTGTTTCGTCAAGGCTTTCTACCTCAACAATTTCAGGTAATTCAACGGGCTGAATTACCATCTGTGCAATTCTCTCAAACGGCTCAATTGTGTATTCAGGGTCAGTCTGCTTAATAACACCAACACAGATTTCACCACGATAATCGCTGTCGATAACACCAACGGAATTTAAAAGTCCGATTCCGTGCTTGATAGCAAGTCCGCTTCTTGCATAAACAAAAGCCGCATAATGTGGGTCATCAATGCCGATTGCAATTCCTGTTGGGATAACAGCCTTGTCACCCTTTTTAAGTGTAATCGGCTCGTCAATACAAGCATAAAGGTCCATACCTGCACTGCCGACAGTACCCCTTGTAGGAATTTTTGCATTTTCTCTGACTTTCTTTATTTTTAAAGTTTTCATCATTCAACACCTCTGTATAAAAGTCCTCGTGTGAATTCACCCTGAGGGCTTTTTTCATAGTTATAAGCAGAAATAACATCTGCAACTTCCTGTTTTGTTTCAGTTGTAAAGTTGAAAAACATAATGTCACATTCAGGGATTTCACCCATTCTGTCACCCATATAAATAGGTCGCGAATTAAGAATTTCTGAATATCCCATAAAGCATCTTACAGGGAATTTAATACCCATTCTATCGGTGATTTCACTCTGACGACCACATTCCTTGCAACTTTTTCCGTTCTTAACAGGACAGTTTCGAGTAAGCATAAGCGGAATTTTACCGTAAACTGTAATTCCCTTGCCGATAGGTGCAGAAATCTTTCTGAAATTTTCAACTGTGCATTCATTTGACACAATCACTTCACTGATTTTCATTTCCTTTGCCATATCCATTGAAAGTGAATTGAATATGTTAAGGCTTGGTGACGCTATGATAGTCTTGTTGCATTTTTTTGCAACAGCAACAGCGTCAAGAGTGTGACAAAGACAAATTGTTGCAGAAGATTTTTTAAGCATCTCCTCAACATTTTCACCATTACCAAACATACCGTGAGGCAATTCAACACCGTAATTTCTGTCCTTTATAATCTTTTCGTCACTACCCAAAGGTACAAATATCAAATCAGCGTCAATATTTTCAGGAATCTGATTTATATTATCAAATCTGCAATAATATTTTCGTTCGTTTTTTGAAATAATGCTTGTAGGAAGTGGTGCAGGAAAAAGTTTTTTCTCTGTATTGCCAAGAATCGCTTGTGTCAGGAAATCAAGAGCCTTTCTTCGCATCTGATTAAGTGCTGAAACAGGAAGTGAATAGTCAATTTCACCATTGATTTCAACAGCTTCAGCATTGAATTGCGTACCACCACATTTTTTAAGTGCATCAATAATTCTGTCTTCTGCAATAGGTCTGTTTATTGGTGCTTCGCAAAGCATTTCACTTTCTACCATAGCAATATAATTTTCATATACTGCAGTAAGTCTTGCTTTTTCACCAATTTTACCTGAAAATTTAAATTTCACATTGAATCTTGATTGCTCTTTTTCATAAATAGAAGCATATTTGCTGAAAAGCTCCTTTGTAGCTGACTGCACATTTTCCTTTTCACGATATCCGAACATATTTCGACCAAGCATATTCTCATAATATCCGTCAGTAAAGCCTGAACGGGAGAACAAGTCAGCTAAATCCTTGCGTACAAGAGATGTGTAGCTGTCATTTATGGATTTTTTACAAGCAGAAACAACAGCACTCACATATTCAGGACGCTTCATTCTGCCTTCAATTTTAAATGAGCAAACGCCCATTTCCGCAAGCTCAGGAATATGCTCAATAAGTGACAAATCTTTAAGACTCAAATCGTGACCAGTGCCTTTTTGCGCCTTGAACGGCAAACGACAAGGCTGAGCACAAAGTCCACGATTACCACTTCGTGAGCCGAGCACTGCACTCATAAGACATTGACCTGAAACACACATACATAAAGCACCGTGAATGAAAACTTCAAGGTCAATAGGGGAATGCTCACAAAGATATTTTATTTCATCATAGCTTAATTCTCGTGGCAAAACGGCTCTTTTAAAGCCTAACCTTGCAAGCTCACGAATTCCTTCAAGAGTACCAACGGTCATTTGTGTTGATGCGTGAATTTCCATTTCTGGACAAACACTCTTAATGATTTTGGCAAGACCTATATCCTGCACAATAATTGCATCAGCACCGATTTGGCAGATATCCTTTACTGTCTCAACTGCGTCCTTGATTTCTGCATCCTTAATAAGGGTGTTAAGCGTAATATGTACCTTAACACCCCTACTGTGGCAGTATTCTATTGCTTCTTTTGCTGTGTCAAAAGTAAAATTCTGTGCATTTCTTCGAGCATTAAAATTACCCAAGCCAAAGTAAACTGCATCAGCACCTGACAACACAGCAGCCTTAAGATTTTCGGCATTCCCAACGGGAGCCAATATTTCAATTTTATTCATCATCGTTATTCTTACTGTTTGCGAAAAGATTTATCTGGTCATTTTTGAATTTTGCTTCAGTCTTGATTCGTTCGTTTTCACGCTTGTAGTAATCGCGTTCACTCTTTGCCTTTGCAGAATCGTCAAGATAACCCTTCATCTGTTCGCGCAATTCCTTGATTTCCTTTTCAGCCTTAGCCTTTGCATCAGCCATTTCAAGAGCAACAAGAATAGTTGCCTGACTCATTGAAAGACGATAATTTCCTTCAAGGATTTCATTAAGTCTGTTATCAATTACCTTGCCGAGAGCCTTTGTATAGTTAACGCTTTCGTCAGTATTGATAAAGAAATTAGTACCACGAATAGTAAGTTTAACTTTATTATCCATTGATTTTACACCCCGATACAATAAATGTATGCTTTTCTTTATTGTATCACATATGCTTTTTCATTTCAAGTACGGGTTATTTGTGTCGAAAAAGAGAATCAAACACATTTTCCTTTGAATTGCATCGGCATTGTTCAGGAATTACTGCATCAACAAGAATCGTATCATCACCAATCACCTTAATGTCATTCCAACATACTTTTATGTCTTCACCTCTGCCTAAAAGACCAAAAGCCTTGCCTCTGCCAAAAATAATAATGGAAACAATAGTACCTGAGCAGGTGTCGAATTCCACATCACATACATTGCCAAGCCGACAACCGTCTTTTAAATTGATAACTTCCTTTTCACGCATATCAGTTATACAACAATTCATAAAAACACCCCTGAAAATAATATGCGTCAACGGATTTTAAAATTCTTTCACTTTTTTAATAGCACCCTTTTCAAGACGGCTGACCTGCGCCTGACTTATTCCTATTTCCTTTGCAACCTCCATCTGAGTTTTGCCCTGCATAAATCGAAGATTTAAAATCTGCTTTTCACGGTCACCAAGATTGCTTATAGCCTCTTTTATAGCAATTTCATAAAGCCAGTCCTCGTCACTTTCTGAGCTTCCCACCTGGTCCATAACATAAATGGTGTCACCACCATCGGAATAAACAGGCTCGTAAAGTGATATAGGCTCAACAATGGCTTCAAGTGCAATAATCACATTTACAGGCTCAACTTCCATTTCCTTTGCAATTTCTTCAATAGTTGCATCACGACCAAGCTCATTCTGTATTCTTTCCTTTATCTGCATAGCGTGATATGCTGTGTCCCTTAATGAACGACTGACACGAATAGGATTATAGTCCCTTAAATACCGCCTGATTTCACCGATAATCATGGGCACAGCATAGGTGGAGAAACGGACATCGTGGGATGTGTCGAAATTGTCAATTGCCTTGATAAGACCAATGCAACCCACCTGAAACAAATCGTCAGGATTTTCACCACGGTTTGAAAATCTTTGCACCACAGACAGCACAAGACGAAGATTCCCTTCAATAAGCTTCTGCCTTGCTCTTTTGTCGTCATTTTCCCTGATTTTTTTGAGCAACTCGATTTTTTCTGCTTCCTTTAAAACCTTGATTTTCGATGTATCAACACCACATATTTCAACTCTGCTGAACTGCAAAAAATCCCTCCTGAATAAAGTCTCAATAAAAGTATTACCAACTATCGAAACTCTAAACAGAAGGAAGAAAAAATATAAATTATAATTTGTCGGGATGATTGATTGCTAATATAAATAACGAATGTAGGGGACGATGCCCTCATCGTCCCGTCCCAAAGTATGCAATTAACTAAATGCGGGCGGATGTGGGCATCCGCCCCTACAAGGTTTTTGTTTCTATTTTAATTTCATATCATCCCAACAAACTCCATTTTCATTGCACAAGGGCTTTGTTTATGCATTTATTCAACCGTAACGCTTTTTGCAAGGTTTCTTGGTTTGTCAACATCAAGACCTTTTTTCACGGTTGTGTGGTATGCAAGTAACTGTAAGGGGATAACCGTTAGTGACGGTGAAAGGTGTTTTATGGTTTTTGGCACAAGGATTACTTCGTCGGCAAATTCCTTGATATTTTCAGTATCATCACACACAACTGCAATCACAAATGCACCACGGGAACGGACTTCTTTTATATTAGATATCATTTTAGGGAAAAGCCTGTCATCTGTTGCAATGGCAACAACCACAGTACCTTCTTCAATAAGTGAAATTGTTCCGTGCTTTAATTCACCTGCACCATAGCCTTCACAATGAATATACGATATTTCTTTAAGCTTCAACGCACCTTCAAGGCAAAGGGGATAGTCAATACCACGACCGATAAAGAAAACATTCTGCTTCTGGCTTATTGCTTCTGCAAGTTTTTTTGTCACTCTGTCACATTCAAGTGCAGTCTGAATTTTTTCAGGTAATGAGAGAACATTTTCAGTAAATTTTTCAAGTTCAGTATCACTCATAAGCCCTTTTTTTGTTGTCAAAAATGCAGACAAAAGATAAATTACACTTAACTGTGCGGAAAAAGCCTTTGTAGTTGCAACTGCAATTTCAGTGCCCGCATTCGTATAAATTACACCGTCACTTTCTCTTGCAATTGTGCTGAAAGGCACATTGACTATGGAAAGTGTGAATGCACCACGCTTTTTTGCTTCACGAAGAGAAGCAAGTGTGTCGGCAGTTTCACCTGATTGGCTTATGAAAATGCAAAGGTCATTTTTGTCAACAATGGGATTTCTGTACCTGAATTCACTTGCAATATCAACGCTTACAGGAATTCTTGTCATTTCTTCAATTATATATTTTCCTGCAACACCAACATGAAAAGCACTGCCACAGGCAACTATGCTTATTCTTTTAAGATTTTTAATAAAATTTTCAGGAAAGGGAAAGGGTAGAACGATTTCACCATTTTTTATAAGTGGCAGAATAGTGTCTTTAACTGCCTTTGGCTGTTCAAAAATTTCCTTTTGCATAAAATAATCAAATCCGTTTTTCTGTGCCGAGTCAGAATGTAACTGTATATTTTCAATTTCTATATTTTTTTCGTTACCTTTTTCATCAAAAGCCTTTATGTCATTTTTGCTTATTTCAATAAATTCACCATCGTTTACGATATAACAAGCATTTGTAAAGGGAAGAATTGCAGGGATGTCGGATGCCAAATAATTCTCATTTTTACCCTTGCCGATAATAAGGGGACTGTCCTTTTTCATAGCAAAAATTTTATCGTCATACCCTTTAACAATCATAGCAACAGCATATGAGCCATCTAACATTTTTGCAGTTTTTACAAGTGTACTGATGGCATCACCGTCATAAAGAAAATCGAAAAGCTGTGCAATAATTTCTGTATCTGTCTGTGAAATGAATTCATATCCGTGTTTTGTAAGTTCGGTTTTAAGCTCAATGTAATTTTCAATTATTCCGTTGTGAACAAGGGTTACAATGCCATTTTGTGATGAATGTGGATGAGCGTTTGTTTTATCGGGAATTCCGTGAGTAGCCCATCTTGTGTGACCAATACCGAGAGTGCCTTTCGGATTGATTTTTTCAACCGACTTTCCAAGGTTGTCTATCCTGCCTTTTTCTTTTATAACAACTACATTGTCATTTTTAACTGCAATACCTGCCGAATCATATCCGCGATATTCAAGTCGTTTTAATCCGTTAATAAGAATGGGAGTTGCCTCGTTGTTTCCTGTATATCCCATAATTCCGCACATAAAAAATCTCCTTGTAAGTATGATAATAAATTTTATGCCAACAATAGTAAAAGGAGGCGATAAAGTGAAAAAGTCATATTTAAAACTTGATGCAAAAGCACGAATGATGAATGATACCGTCAGATGTTTTGTTATGTCAGTCATTCCTTTTGCTGTTTTCTTTTTTCTTGTTGTTCTTAATTATTATTTACCGTTTTTCTTAAAAAAGACACTGCCTGATACAGACTTTTTCTTAATTTCTTTTATAAGGATAATGAGTGCTGTGCTTTCAATTGGTTTGTATATGGTTTTCTGTCTTATTAAGGAAAAATTTTTTCTTATGAAGGTATGTGGCAAAAAAGTCGGATTTCTAAAATTAGTCGGTAGTATATCTCAAAAACAGTATGTTGCGTATATAAAGGTGTCGGTTTTAAAAATACTTCTTTCTTTAAGCTGGTCGGCAGTGTATTTTTCACCGTGTCTTGTAGTGGCACTTTTACTTGCTTACAGTTACAGATATGAAAATTATGGTATGAATGTAAATCTGACGCTTTTTGTGGCATCTGTATTGCTTTTTCTGATTGGTGCATCTCATTTTTTCGTTACATTAAAACGATATTCAATGTGCAACGCCATTATACTGAAAAATGAACAGCAAAATCCCTTGAAAATAATTGCAGAAAGCATAGATATTATGGAAAGTCATTCGGTTGAATACTCGTTTTACTGTTTATCATTCGTGGGTTGGCTTTTTGCCTGTGTTTTTGTGGTTCCTTTATTTTATGCTCTGCCATATGTCAATATGAGTAAATGGTGTTATATGACGAATACAGGAAAAGAAAAACCAGTAATTCAAAACGAAAAACCGATTATATTTTATATTCAAAAACGAAAAGAAGTGTAAAATAAAAATTGGAAGTTTATAGGAATAATTCGTAATGCGTAATTCGGAATTCGTAATTTCGGAACTGCGTTGCGATTGCACCCCCCTTCCGTCACTCGCTTTGCTCGTGCCACCTTCCCCTCAAGGGGGAAGGCCAACAT
>JAZQUC010000070.1:0-5521 GCA_045631075.1 Candidatus Fimenecus sp.
AGCTTATCCGTGCTGAGTGGCACCCGTGCCGAATGTGTATTGGGTAAAATCGAAAGACAGGAAACTGAAGAATATGTTATCAACGGTGTCCGTTATATTGTTTCTGTAAAACACAGTGAAACTGAATCAATGACTTTCATTGATAAGATTAAAAGATATTTAGGTAGCGATTTCGCACATTTGACTACTGCCGAAGATATAAATACAATTAACACAGAATGTGTATGCATGACTGCCGGAAAGGAGGACTAATGCAGTCAAATTACTCAGGTATTACTGCTCTCTATTGCCGTCTCTCCCGTGATGACGGTAAGGATTGTGAGAGCAACTCAATAGAAAATCAGAAGCTTATGCTTGCCCGTTATGCAAAGGAAAAGGGCTTTGACAACACAAGGTTTTATGTTGATGACGGTTACACAGGTACAAACTTCAACCGCCCCGATTTCAAAAGAATGATGGAGGATGTTGAAGCAGGATATGTCAAAACAATTATTGTCAAGGATATGTCCCGATTCGGCAGAAACTATGTTGAGGTCGGACTTTTTACAGAATCGTATTTTCCCGAGCATGACATCAGATTTATCGCTGTTACAGATTTGGTTGACAGTGCTGACGGTGAAAATGAAATAATCCCGTTCAAAAATGTTATGAACGAGATGTATGCAAGAGATATTTCAAATAAGGTGCGTTCTGCCAAAAGAATCAGAGGTAATATGGGTGAGCCTCTTTCTCAACCGCCATACGGATATATGAAGGACCCGCAGAATCCTAAAAGATGGATTGTAGAGCCTGAAGCCGCCAAGATTGTAAGAGAGATTTTCGTGCTTTATCTTGAAGGCTACGGTCTTGATAAAATCGCAAGACATCTTCAGGACAAGGGCATTAAAAACTGCACATCCTATTGGCAGGAAAGAGGAATAGGCAGAGGCGGTAAGAAGGTACAGCCTAACCCCTATAAATGGAAAAGCTCAACCATCCGTCAGATTCTTCTTCGTCAGGAATATTGCGGTGATGTTGTAAACTTCAAAACCTATTCCAAGAGCTTCAAAAATAAGAAAAGGCTTATGAATCCCGAAGAAAACTGGAAAATTTTCAAGGATGTTCACGAGCCTATTATTGACCGTCACACCTATGAAGAGGTGCAGAAGCTTATAGGCTTTTGTAAACGCCGTGAGCCGTTAGCGGAAAACGGAAGCAAAAGCATATTCTGTGATTTCCTTGTCTGTGCCGAATGCGGGCATAAGCTGTGGTATCATGTGAACACCCGAAATAAAAATATTCACTATTTCAGTTGTTCTAATTATGTAAAGGATTATCGTGGCAGCTGTCAGCACAGGCATTATGTCAGAGCAGAGGCTGTAGAACAGATAGTTACAATGGAGCTGCAAAAGCTTGCAGGTTATCTGAAGCATAATGAGGATGAGCTTGTCGAGGTGCTTACAATGAAGACCGAAGCTATCGTACAAAACGAAAAAAGGCGTATCAACTCCGAGCTTCAGAGATGCATTTCAAGACAAAACACCGTAAACACTCTGTATGAAAAGCTTTATGAGGATAATGCTCTCGGCAAGGTAACGGACGAATGGTTTTTACACATGTCGCAGAAATACGGTGTTGAAAGAGATGAGCTGAAAGCCAAAATTCAAAAGCTGCACGAGGAGCTTGATGAGCTTAATGATAAGAAAAGTGAAAGAGTTGCATTTGTTGAGGCAATAAGACGCTTTATACGAATGGAAACCATAACGGCACCGCTTCTTCACGAGCTCGTTGACCGCATTGAGGTTTATGAAACAGAGGGTACGGGCAAAAACAAAACACAAAGAATTGTTATCTATTATTGTTTTGTAGGGAACATTGATATTCCTTCAGAAGAAGAAAACCTCAAATTGGATATGAGACAGGGTATGGCTGTTGAATACCTTACGGCATAACAAAAAAGAGCAGGCTAAAACCTGCTCGATACATAAATTAAATACTATGAAGAAACACAAAAAAATCGAGTGTTCATCACTTAAATCCGTAATGAACACTCGAAATGGTGGGCAGGGGTGGATTCGAACCACCGAAGTCGTCGACGGCAGATTTACAGTCTGCTCCCTTTGGCCACTCGGGAACCTACCCATATTAAATTACAAAAAAATGGAGCTGGTGGACGGACTCGAACCCCCGACCTGCTGATTACAAATCAGCTGCTCTACCAACTGAGCTACACCAGCGTCTCAACGCTCGATAATAATAACATATAAAAACGAAATAGTCAAGTGTTTTTTTCAAAAAATTTAAATTTTTTTTATTTTTTTGTTTTTTGTTGAATTATTGACATTTACGGCGTATTTTTGCAGATAAATTATAATTTGTCGGGGGAGTTTAAATTCTTGTCTCCCCTGAAAGGGGAGATGTCACCGCAAGGTGACAGAGTGGTTTGTAAAGCGTGTCAGTTAGTTTATTTATCAAGGAACAGACCCCTCAGTCTCACTTCGTTCGCCAGCTCCCCCTTCAGGGGAGCCAAGGAGTATCATAACCACTACAATTCCCCTATAAACTCCAATTTATATTTGGTTGTTTTGGTTATAGAAAAACCTCCACACCGTTTGATGTGGAGGTTAATTTGTTTATTGTTTTATGGCATTGGTTGTCTTTCTGATGAATAGTTTACTTCAATTGCCTTTTTGAATAACAAGTAATCATACTTTGGAATCCAGTCGTCGCCAACTGTCAATTTAGCAAAATCTTCTTCACTGACTGCAACATTAGCAACTGATACGCCCTTAATTTCGCCATCTTCTTTATAGCATGTATCCCAGAATGCGTGGTGACCGATATTAGTCACTGATGATGGGATATAAACATACTCTAAAGCCTGATTGTAGCTGAATGCGTCAGAACCAATGAATTTAAGTCCTTCTGGAAGTGAAAGGTAAACTTCACCAAGTGCATCCTGTGATGTGAAGTGAGAATCTGTTGCTTCGCCCTTATATGAATAGATGTTTGAAAGTGATGGTGTTGTACCCCACTGGTCAACTCTTTCGTGAAGCTTGAATACTGCGAGAGTTTCGATTGTTTCAAGACCTTCAGGAAGGTAAATTGTTCTAAGATTTGCGTAGTTAAAGCACATTTCACCAAGCTTTTTAACTGTTGATGGAACTACGTAAGTCTGAACATCTCTTTCATATTCAGGAGTAACTTCATCTCTGTAAAGTTCTCTTTCATAACCATATTTCTGACGAAGATATTCGTCGTGGTCACAAGGATAGCAGA
This sequence comes from Candidatus Fimenecus sp., assembly GCA_045631075.1. Taxonomy (GTDB): domain Bacteria; phylum Bacillota; class Clostridia; order Oscillospirales; family Acutalibacteraceae; genus Fimenecus. The sequence continues at coordinate 3,259 of JAZQUC010000070.1, forward strand.
GAATTTCTGTTTTATCCTTATTGTAAAGAACGCCGTCAACATCACAATAGTTAGGATTGTTTTCGTCAACTTCAATGTTCTGTAATGCCCAGCATGAATAGAATGCTTTACCGTCAATTTCAAGAACATCAGGACCGATATAGATTGTCTTAATCTTATCGTCACAGTTAAGAGTAAACTGTCTTACTGCCTTAATTGGTTTTGATTCGTCCTTAACAACTTTGAAGTTAGTTGCAGGGTCGTTGTTGCCAGGGATATACTCAATATCAGAAACATAGTCGATTTCAAGTTCATAAAGGTAACCTGTGTTACTGAATTTTGAGAATTCATATCCATTTTCAATTTCTGTATATTCAAATGTTTCGTTCTGAAGTGCGAGAACACTGAAAAGCATTGAAAGGAAAACTGAAATAACAATTACGATTACGAATACTGCCTTTTTAAGATTATAGTGTTTGTAAGGCTTGTTACTATGAGGTGCTGCAAGACCTTCTACCTGATAAGTCCATATTTCGTCTTCAGGAATGTCGAGTTTGATATCTTCTTGTAAAGCAATACCCTTTGCTTTCTTTTCTTTTTTACTCATAAAAACTCACCTCCATTAACCCTTATAGCTACCAGCAGTTGATTTGCCAGCTTCTTGTGCTTTCTTTTCTGTAACTTCAGCACGACGCTTAAGAACTTCCATAACAAGATTCTGTTTCTTATTGTCATAGTCCCAGAAGAGGTATGGAATTGTCATAAGGAAGAAACCGATTGCGTCAACGATGATTGGCACAACAACGATATTTCTTCTTGAGCCGTCAAAGAAGAGAATTTCCCAGTTACTATTAAAGCCGTATCTGAGCAAGAAGATTGGAATAATAAGACCAACGAATGATGTGATAGGTCCTGTGAACCAACCAAAGATACCTGTGAAGCTTTCAAGACGTTCACCTGAAAGGTACATCTGATAGTCACTGATACGAACACCCATATCGTGACCTGCTGTTGTAGGAACAGTCTTTGTCATTTCCATAAAGAAGAGAACAATAATACAGATTGTACCACAAAGTGCAAGATTATCACCGAGAGTCCACATTGCAATTGCGATAATAGCATTACCAATTGCACGGCTTAACTGATAGAAAATCATAATCTGTTTATATGAGAATCTCTTAAGGAAGTATGGTGATAACAAATCAGGTGGAGTACCTGCGAATGAAATAAGTGCTACCAACAATGAGTATGGAAGACCACTGAGACGGAATGTGTAGAAGTAAAGAATTGTTGCGAATGGAAGCATACCGTTACCAAGTGAGTCAATAAGGCCAACTATTGTATTGATAAGCAAATACTTGTTTTTAAGAACACCAAGCATACCGTCCCAAAATTTAATCTGAACTTTTTCTTCGATTGGTGGCTGTGGGATTCTTTCTTTAATTCTACCTGCAAGTCCCATTGTGCAAACAGCTGAAATAGTGAATGTTACAGGGATAACCCATCTGTAGAAGTTGATATCTGCCCATTCGTGACGAAGCATACCAACGATTGCAGGAAGGATAATTGCAAGAATTGAATTGAAAATGTGTGAAAGTTTTACAGGGTAGCTACGAACGAGAATTCTTTCCTGAAGGTTAGGGCTGATTCTCTTTGAACATTCTTCCAAAACATTACCGAAACCGAATACGTTATATGTAGCAAAAAGAAGGTTTGCAACCCATACACGAGTAGCAACATCAGGAATGTTGTAAACAGGAAGCCAACCGATAAGAATAACCATTACAATCTTTGGAACAACGTCACAGTAAAGACCGTACTTATATCTACCGAATTTAGGAATGAGCTTTTTACGCCAGAAAATATTTCGTGCGCCTACCCAACCTGAATACAGGAAGTGCGTACCAAAGGTTTTAAAGCACGCCGTGGCATTCATACCCTCAAAGCTGTTAAGCATTGTAATAAAAGAGCTTGACTGGTCAAATAATCTTGAATAGTCAAATAACAGCGTGGATATACCGAAAGCCATCATAAGTCCATAAACCAGATATACTTTTCTTTCTTGTTTCTTTGGCAAAAAGCCCAAGTTGTCACAAACATACCACCAGATAAGGGCTGTAATATAACCAAGAGGCATATTAAGAAGACCGATAACTGAGAATGTAAGATAAGGCAACTTATAGTGGTGCATAATGAGGAAACAGCTTGACCAGAAGCCGATATACTCAAGTGTTTTTGCACCTGTGTAGTTTGCGCCGACACCGATAACAACGTCCTTATATTC
>JAZQUC010000071.1:0-4969 GCA_045631075.1 Candidatus Fimenecus sp.
TCTGTTCTTGCTACTCACGCACAGAAAGGTCTTCCTGCATTCGGCATCTACGGTCACGATGTTCAGGACCTTGATGACACAACAATTCCTGCTGACGTAGAAGAAAAGCTTCTTCGTTTTGGTCGTGCTGCTGTGGCTTGTCCTACAATGCGAGGCAAGTCATATCTTCAGATTGGTTCAATCTGTATGGGTATCGGCGGTTCAATCATTGACTGTAACTTTATTGAAGATTACCTTGGTATGCGTGTTGAATCAGTTGACGAGGTTGAAATCATCCGTCGAATGACAGAGGGTGTTTATGACGAAGCTGAATTCCAGAAGGCTCTTGCTTGGGCAAAGGAAAACTGCATTGAAGGTTTTGACAAGAACCCTGAAAATCTTCAGAAAACTCGTGAAGAAAAGGATGCAGACTGGGAATTTGTTGTTAAGATGATGGTTATTATCAAGGACCTTATGAACGGTAACGACAAGCTTCCAAAGGGCTGCGAAGAAGAAATGGTTGGTCACAATGCTATTGCAGCAGGTTTCCAAGGTCAGCGTCAGTGGACAGACTTCTATCCTAACTGTGACTTCCCTGAATCAATGCTCAACACATCATTTGACTGGAATGGTGCAAGAGAACCATATATCCTTGCTACTGAACACGACGTTCTTAACGGTCTTGGTATGCTCTTTATGAAACTCCTTACAAATCGTGCACAGATGTTTGCTGATGTTCGTACATATTGGAGTGGCGACGCTATCAAGAGAGTTACAGGATATGACATTGACGGCAAAGCAAAAGACAGCGATGGTATTATTCATCTTATCAACTCAGGTGCTTGTTGTCTTGACGCTAACGGTGCTGCTAAAGATGAAAACGGCAACGCTGTAATCAAGCCTTGGTATGAAATCACAGAAGCTGACCAGAAAGCAATTATGGAAAATGCTACTTGGAACTATGCTGACGTTGGTTATTTCAGAGGTGGCGGATATTCTTCAAGATTTGAAACAAGAGCAGAAATGCCTGCAACTATGATTAGACTTAACCTTGTTAAGGGTCTTGGTCCTGTTCTTCAGATTGCTGAAGGTTGGACTGTTGAACTCCCTGAAGATGTTTCTGACACACTCTGGAAGAGAACTGACTACACATGGCCTTGCACTTGGTTTGCACCAAGAACAACTGGCGAAGGTGCATTCAAGACTGCTTATGAAGTTATGAACAACTGGGGTGCTAACCACGGTGCAATTTCTTATGGTCACATTGGTGCTGACCTTATTACACTCTGTTCAATGCTTCGTATTCCTGTTTGTATGCATAACGTTCCTGAAGACAAGATTTTCCGTCCTGCAGCATGGAACGCATTTGGTATGGATAAGGAAAGCGCTGATTACAGAGCTTGTCAGAATTTCGGACCACTTTTCAAAAAATAAACTAACACTCAAGGAGTTATCTTAAATGGCAAATTTATCATATATGGAAATCCGTGAACAGGTTTGTGATGTATGTCACAAAATGTGGCAGCTTGGCTGGGTTGCTGCTAATGACGGTAATGTATCTGTGAAATTACCTGATGGCAATTTTATGGCTACACCAACAGGAATAAGCAAAAGCTTTATCACACCTGAAAAACTTGTTATTATCAATGCTCAGGGTGAAGTTCTTGAAGGTGCACCTTACAAGCCATCAAGTGAAATCAAAATGCATCTTCGCTGCTATAAAGAAAGAGAAGATGTTGGCGCAGTTGTTCATGCTCACCCACCTACAGCAACAGGTTATGCAGTTGCAGGTAAGAGTCTTGACGAATACTCAATGATTGAAACTGTTATTGCAATCGGTTCAATTCCTCTTACTCCTTACGGTACACCAAGTACTGACGAAGTGCCTGAGGCTATTGCACCTTACCTTCCTGAGCACGATGTAATGCTTTTACAGAATCACGGTGCATTGGCAGTTGGTTGTGACCTTATTACTGCATATTACAGAATGGAAACTCTTGAACTGTTTGCTAAGATTTCTCTTACTGCACACTTGCTTGGCGGTGCACAGGAAATTTCAAAGCCTAAAATCGATAAACTCCTTTATTTAAGAGATAACTACTACGGTGTAACAGGCAAACATCCTGGATACAAACATTATAATAAGGAAGATGAATAATGCTTAAAAATATACCAAAAATTTTATCACCTGAAATGCTTAAAGTTCTTTGTGAAATGGGTCACAGCGACAGAATAGTTATTGCTGATGCTAACTTCCCTGCTGAAAGTATGGGTAAAAATGCAATAGTTCTTCGTGCTGACGGACACTCTGCTACAGATATGCTTGATGCCATTCTCACAGTATTCCCTCTTGACACTTATGTGGACAATCCCGTTTGTCTTATGCAGGTTATGGCTGGTGACAATGTGGAAACTCCTATCTGGGACGAATACAAGGCAATTGTTAAAAAGCACGACGACCGTGGTGAAAAAGCATTCGGTGATTACGAACGCTTTGAGTTCTATCGTCAGGCTAAAGACTGCTATGCAATTATTGCTACAGGTGAATCTGCTCTTTATGCAAATATCATCTTACAAAAAGGTGTTATATAATTATGAAATACTGTTTAGCTATTGATATGGGTGCTTCAAGCGGTCGTCATATTTTAGGCTACATTGAAGACGGAAAGTTGAAACTTCAGGAAATATACCGTTTTGAAAATGGCATCATTGATGTTGATGGTACACTTTGTTGGGATATCGAAAAGCTTTTTGAAGAAATCAAGAATGGTCTTAAAGAGTGCAATCGACTTGGAATTACACCCGAAACTGTTGCAATTGACACTTGGGGTGTTGACTATGTGCTTCTTGACAAGGACAAAAAGGAAATAATGCCTGCTGTGGCATATCGTGACGGAAGAACATCAGGTATTCCTGAAGAAATCGACAAAATCATTCCAAGAAAAGAACTTTATGAACGCACTGGCATTCAGGCAACAAATTACAACTCGATTTATCAGTTATACTGTGATAAAAAGAGTGGTAAACTTGACAACGCAGAATATTTTCTTATGATGCCTGAATATTTTTCATTTAAGTTGACAGGTGAAATCAGAAATGAATATACCCTTTCAACAACAGGTGGACTTGTAAACACAAAGACATTTGAGCGTGATGAAGAAATTCTCGAAAAGCTCGGAATAGATAAAAAAATCTTCTCTCCCCTTTCACTTCCAGGTACTGTTGTTGGAACATTGAGTGACGAAATCAAAGCTGAAATCGGTTTTGATACAACTGTTATTCTTTGTGCTTCTCACGATACTGCATCTGCTGTTGCATCATGTTCAGTTGGTGATAACGGAATTTACATTTCCTCAGGTACATGGAGTCTTATCGGTACTGAAAACACAAAGCCTGTTACTTGTGAAAAGGCTATGAATTCAGGCTTTACAAACGAAGGCGGAATTGAACATCGTTATCGTTTCCTTGAAAATATTATGGGTATGTGGCTTTTACAGAGCATTCGCAAAAATCTCGACAAAAAGTATACATATGACGAAATGATGAATATGGCTATGGAAAGTAATTTCACAGATTGCATCAATCCTAATGCAGAAGACTTTTTAGCACCTGAAAGCATGATTGAAGCAATCAAGAATTATTTAGGTAAGCCAGAATTACCAATCGGTGATGTTATCAACTGTGTTTACTATTCACTTGCAAATGCTTATAACGATGCTGTTAAGGTCATTGAAGAAATCAGCAACAAACAGGTTGATGTAATCAATATTGTCGGTGGCGGATGTAAGGACACTTATCTTAATTCACTTACTGAAAAGATTACAGGTAAAAAAGTTATTGCAGGCCCTGTCGAAGCTACTGCAGCAGGTAACATCATGGTACAATTAATGTATCTTGATGAAACTCTTGATTTAACCACAGTAAGAGAGTTAATCAAAAATTCTTTCAGTAAAAACTAATTCAACTTAAAGGATGTCAATTTGGCATCCTTTTTTCGTCATTTGTAACAGAGTTTCTCTTGTTTTTTTGACAACATCTACAAAAAAGTTTTTTACTGCAATACACCTTTATTTTAATGATTTTTTATTGTATAATTATCTATATATTTTTTTGGAAAGGGATGGTTAAATGACAGTTTCCGAAATCGTTGGCAAGGTTAAGGAATTACCAGGTTATGTTAAAGACCATTGGAACACTCCAAACGAGGGTGAATATCTGACACTTAAGGAATCAACTGCATACATGCTTACACAGGCAGGTTCGTATGTTTTCCTTACTGCATCAGGTATTATTTCATTCTCTGCAGGCTATTTCTGTGGTGCAGTTATGGGTATAGCTGCAATCGACTTTTCAATCATCAATATTATCAGTACAATTGTAGGATATGTTCTTATGTTTATGAATCCTATTGGTGTTCTGATTTATGAAAATCACGGCAGACTCACAAATAAGATGAAAATTTTTGCTCACCTTTCTTATGCAGGCAAGCTTGTAATCGGTATCGGTTGCTATTTCTTGCCACAAGGTATGTTTGAATCTGTAATTAACGGTTTACCTCAGCTTGTGGGTAATATGCTCGTAACCGGTGCTATCTGGGATTACTTTAACTGGTTTGTTCGTAGAAAATTCTGTGAAAAGCACGGAAGATTCAAGCCATTTATTCTCCTTTGTGGTATTCCTTGTGCGTTCTTGATTTCTGCTATTCCTTATCTTCCTGTTCAGGGTATGACATATACAAACAAGCTTATTGTTCTTCACTTTGCATTTACTCTTATGTCGTATTTCTACAACAACTTTGCAGGTGTCAACACTCTTGTTACCTTTATGACACCCAACTCTCAGGAAAGACAAAAGCTTCACTCGATTGTTCCTATTATTTCAGGCCTTTTTTCATCAATCGTTAGTATGCTTTTACCTATGCTTATTGCATCAACAGGTGGATATCTTAACCTTACAACCTATAAAGTATTTATTCCTATTTTCACAATTT
>JAZQUC010000072.1:0-4620 GCA_045631075.1 Candidatus Fimenecus sp.
AGACCGGAAAACGTTGGTCAGGCATCAAGAATAAGCGGTGTTTCACCCGCTGATATTTCTGTATTACTTATACACTTAAGGAGCAATTAAAATGATTCCGAGAAATGAACATCCAAATCCGAATTTTAAAAGAGAGAACTATGAAATTTTAAACGGCGAGTGGGATTTTGAATTTGATTTTGGCAACTCAGGCGTAAACCGTGAGATGTTCAAAGAAAATGCAGAATTCACAAAGAAAATTACAGTACCATTCTGTGTTGAAAGTGAGCTTTCAGGAATTCAGTACAAAGATTTTATCAATATGGTATGGTACAAGAAAACTGTAAATATCAAAAAAGATGGAAATCGTGTATTTTTATGCTTTGGTGCTGCTGACCACCTTACAACTGTGCTTGTAAACGGCAAATGTGCAGGTCGTCATAAGGGCGGTTATACATCATTTAAGTTTGATATTACCGACATTTGTGTTGACGGTGAAAATGAGATTTTCGTGCTTTGTGAAGATAATGTAAAGCATCCTTTCGTTATCCGTGGCAAGCAGAGTGAATGGAAAAAGAGTCACGCTTGTGACTATACCCGTACAACAGGTATCTGGCAGTCAGTTTATATTGAATATGTACCACAAAATTACGTGGAAAACTTTAAAATTTATCCAGACCACAAAAATGGTCTTGTTACAATCAATTTCAGTCTTAAAGGCAAGGCAAATCTTACTTGTGAAGCATTTTATGATGAAAAATCTGTTGGTAAAACAGCAATTGAAAATGCTTGTGGCAATGAAGTTTTACAGATTAACTTAGATGAAACTCACCTTTGGGAAGTTGGAAACGGTCGTCTTTATGACCTTAAAATCACATTCGGTGAAGATAAAGTTTACACATATTTCGGTCTTCGTAATGTGCGACTTGACGGATATAAATTCTTAATCAATGAAAAGAGTGTTTTCCAGCGTCTTGCACTTGACCAAGGCTTTTATAAAAAAGGTATTTACACAGCACCAACTGACGAAGATTTAATCAAGGATATTACTCTTTCAATGGATTTGGGCTTTAACGGCGCAAGACTTCATCAGAAGGTATTTGACCCTAAATTCTTATACTATGCTGACCAGTTAGGTTACCTTGTATGGGGTGAATATGCTAACTGGGGACTTGACTATTCAAATCCAATGAGTGTTGATGTATTCATAAATGAATGGAAGGAAGCTATTGACCGTGACTTTAACCACCCTGCCCTTATCGGTTGGTGTCCATTCAACGAAACATGGGATTACAAAAAGAGAAAGCAGTACGACCCACTTCTTGCAACAGTTTATGACTACACAAAGGCTGTTGACTCCACTCGTCCATGCATTGACACAAGTGGTAATTATCACGTTAAAACTGACATTTATGACCTTCACGATTACAGCTATGATGTAGAGTTTTTCAAGAATAACTACGATAGATTTATGACTGAAAACTACCTTTATGAGCACGTTTTAGTTGATAATCCGGGTCGTCAGACATATAAAGGTGAGCCTGTTTTCATCAGTGAATACGGTGGAATCAAATGGGTAAGTGACGAGTCAATCAAATCCTGGGGTTATGGTGAAGATGTTAAAACTCCAGATGAATTTGCAGACAGATATGTTGGTCTTACTGATGTAATTGTAAGCAATTATAAAATGTTTGGCTTCTGCTACACTCAGCTTTATGATATTGAGCAGGAGCAGAATGGTCTTTATACATACGACAGAGAAAAGAAATTCGACGAAAAAATTTATGACAGAATAAGAGCAATCAACACAAAGGTTGCTGAAATTGAAAAATAAAATGAACAAAGAAACAATAAGAGAATTTTTCAATAACTTTGCACCAAGATGGGACAATGAGCCTGTTGCAGATATTGAAATAATAAACACGATTTTAGACAATGCAAATATCTGTGAAAACATTGATGTGCTTGATATTGGCTGTGGCACAGGTGTTATGTTCCCCTATTACATTCAAAGAAATGTTGAAAGTATTACTGCAGTTGACTTGTCCCCTGAAATGGTAAAAATTGCAAAATCAAAGTTTCCACAGGCAGATGTAATTTGTGGTGATGCTGAAAACATAACATTTGACAAACAGTTTGATGTGATTATGATTTACAATGCTTTTCCACATTTCCCTGAACCACAAAAGCTTGTTGAAAATCTTTCAAAAGTCTTAAAATCAGGTGGAAGAATTTGCATAGCTCACGGAATGAGCAAAAAAGAGCTTGATGAAATTCATATGAAATCAGCAGGCAGAGTTTCAAATATTTTACCTGAATGTGATGAATTAGCAGAAATGCTTAAATCATATTTCAATGTAGATATTAAAATTTCAAACGAAAAAATGTACCAGGTATCTGGTACTAAAAGGTGATTTTATGAACAACTATTTTCCTGAAGTAAAAAAGAATTTTGGTTTCGGATGTATGCGACTGCCCCGTAAAGGTCCGCTTATTGACATTGAACAGTCAAAAAAGATGATTGACACATTTTTAGAAGCAGGTTTTAACTATTTTGATACTGCACACGGATATATGGAAATGAGAAATGAGGCTACACTCAAAAAGTGCCTTACTTCTCGTCATCCAAGAGAAAGCTATATCCTTGCTGACAAGTTATCAGAGGGCTTTTTCAAAAAAGAGAGTCAAATCAGACCACTTTTTGAAAAGCAACTTAAAAATTGTGGTGTTGAATATTTCGATTTTTACTTAATGCACGCACAGAATGCTACAAACTTTGAAAAATATAAGGCTTGTAGAGCCTATGAGACTGCATTTGACCTTAAAAAAGAAGGTAAAATCCGTCACGTAGGACTTTCCTTCCACGACAAGGCTGAAGTGCTTGATAAAATTCTTACAGAATATCCTGAAGTAGAATTTGTGCAGATTCAGTTCAATTATCTTGATTATAACGACGAGTCTGTTGAGGGTAGAAAATGCTACGAAGTGTGTCGCAAACACAACAAGCCTATTATTGTTATGGAACCTGTTAAGGGTGGTAGTCTTGTAAAGCTCCCTGATGAAGCTAAAAAGGTACTTGATGACCTTAATGGTGGTACTCCTGCAAGTTATGCGATTCGCTTCACGGCAAGCTTTGAGGGCATTTTTATGGTGCTTTCAGGCATGAGTGATATGGACCAGATGAACGACAATATCAGCTTTATGAAGGATTTTGTGCCATTCAGTAATAAAGAATATGAGGCAGTAAATAAGGTTTGTGAGATTATGAATGCACAGCATCTTATCCCTTGTACTGCTTGTCGTTACTGTGTTGATGGTTGTCCTAAAAACATTCCTATTCCTGAAATTTTTGCGTGTATGAATGACAGAAAGCAGTTTAAAGATTGGAATGCTGAATATTATTATGAAGATGTTCATACTGCAGGAAAAGGCAAGGCTTCTGACTGTATTGAATGTGGTTTATGTGAAAAGGCGTGTCCACAACATCTTGAAATTCGCAAATTACTTAAAGATGTGGCAAAGGAATTTGGAAAATGAATAAATCAAAAAACAGTAGTTTATTAAATTTAGTATTATCAGCTATGTTCCTGGCACTGGGACTTGTACTCCCCTTCCTCACAGGACAAATTAAAGAAATTGGCAATATGCTTTTGCCCATGCACATTCCTGTTATGCTTTGTGGCCTTGTATGTGGATGGCAATACGGACTTGTTGTTGGTGCAGTTGTACCGATTATGCGTTCAGCTCTTTTCGGAATGCCTGTAATGTTTCCCAATGCAGTAGGTATGGCCTTTGAGCTTGCTACCTATGGCTTTGTTATAGGATACCTTTTCAGTCATGCAAAATGGAAATGCATAAAGTCACTTTATCGTTGTCTAATTACTGCTATGATATGCGGTCGAGTTGTTTGGGGAATCGTTCAATGCTTCCTTTTGGGTGTTGGTGATAATGGCTTTACTTTTTCAATGTTTTTGAGCAGTTCAATCCTTAAAGCAGTTCCTGGAATTATATTACAGCTTGTGCTTATTCCTGCTGTTATGCTGATTTTAGGCAAAACACATCTTATACATTTTAATAATGATAAATGCAAAAAACATAATAATTGCATTTTATAAACAAAAAGAGGTTACATAGGTAACCTCTTTTCTTGTATTTTATTTTCAATAAAAATCCACTATGAAGTAGAATGTTTTTCTTGGTGCGGACGATGGGACTTGAACCCACAAAGAAGCAATATCCACAGGAGTCTGAGACCTGCGCGTCTGCCAATTCCGCCACATCCGCATATTAAATTTTGCTTGATAATAATATCATTTTGGGATTTAAAAGTCAAGTAGGTTCGATTGCAAAGTAATTTGGAGTTTATCGGGATAATGCGGAATGCTAAATGCTGAATTCTGAATTGAGGGTCTGCGACGCGATTATAAAATATAACCAATATGGTTATGTATGTAGGGGACGATGCCCACATCGTCCCGTTCCAAAGTGTACCGTATATTTGTTGCGGGCGGATGAAGGGTGCGGGTGTCCGGTGGACACCTCTGCTAGAAGTAAGCACCGACCGAACCGGCAGGTGAGACTCATCCGCCCCTACTGTAATAGCCGATTTCAATAACAAATAAACCAACAACGGGTCGTCGG
>JAZQUC010000073.1:0-15708 GCA_045631075.1 Candidatus Fimenecus sp.
CCCTACAATATTATTAATTTGGTTGGAATGTAGGGGCGATTCAAGAATCGCCCGAATAAAGTTACCATCACACTTTGGAACGGGTCATTCGTGAATGACCCCTACAAGGTTTTTGTTTCTGTTTTAATTTGATGTCATCCCGACAAATTATAATTTGAAATTTTGAGTGATACTGTACAAATTAAAAAAATATAAAAATTATTGTTTTTCCTATTTATTATTTTGTAAAAATGGTGTACAATACTATGGATAATGGATTTTTATATATAATTGTATGCAAATCGAGGTAAAATTATGTTTGTTGATATTGCTAAAATCAAAATTAAAGCGGGTGACGGCGGTAATGGTGCCGTTGCTTTTCACAGAGAAAAATATATAAACGCAGGCGGTCCTGACGGTGGTGACGGTGGCAAAGGCGGTAACATTGTTTTTCAGGTTGATGACAACCTTTCTACCCTTGCTGATTTCCGTTACAAAAGAAAGTACAAGGCTGAAAATGGTGCTGACGGTGGCGGTAGCAGATGTACAGGCAAAAAGGGTAAAGATTTAATTATCAAAGTTCCACGCGGTACTGTTATCCGCGAGGTTGAAAGTGGCGCTATTATGGCTGATATGTCAACTGATGACGAATTTATCGGTGCAAAAGGTGGTCGTGGTGGCTGGGGTAACTCACACTTTGCAACATCTACCCGTCAGACTCCTAAATTTGCTAAAAATGGTGCTCCGGGTGAAGAATGGGAAGTAAGCCTTGAATTAAAGCTTATTGCTGATGTTGGACTTTTAGGTTTTCCTAATGTTGGTAAATCTTCACTTATCTCAGTTGTAAGTCAGGCAAAGCCTATTGTCGGTGACTATCATTTCACAACAATTATTCCTGTTTTAGGTGTTGTTTCAATGGGACCTGAAAAGAGCTTCGTTATGGCTGATATCCCCGGTCTTATTGAAGGTGCAGCTGAAGGAATCGGTTTAGGTCACGAGTTCCTTCGTCACGTTGAACGCTGTAGAATGCTTGTTCACATTGTTGACGTTGCAGGTAGCGAAGGCAGAAATCCTATTGAAGACTTTGAAGCAATCAATGAGGAGCTCCAGAAATTCAATCCTGAATTAGCACAGTGTCCACAGATTGTTGCAGGTAATAAAATCGACCTTGCAGAAGATGAACAGCTCGCAGAATTCCATAAGTATATTGAGGACAAAGGCTACGAATACTATGAAATAGTAGCACCAATCAAGCACGGTACACAGGAACTTATCAACGCAGTTGCAAGAAAGCTTGATACCCTTCCTCCTGTTAAAAAATACGAAACAGAAGAAATCCCTATGGAAGTTATTGCTAAAAAGAGCAAGGACGGATTTACAATCACTGTTGAAGACGGTGTTTACATTGTTGAGGCTGACTGGATTTACAGAATTCTTTGTAAAACTGACCTTGACGACTATGAATCACTTCAGTATTTCCAGAGAGTTATTCAGGAACGTGGTGTTATTCAGGCACTTATTGATAAAGGAATTCAGGAGGGTGACACAGTCAGCATCTATGATTTAGAGTTTGACTATGTTCCATAAAATTTATGAGATTGTATAACAAAGATATTAAGGTGGACACATTAAGTCCATTAACACTTGCATTCACAGGTGATGCAGTTTTCTCACTTTTTGTTCGTGAAATGCTCGTTTGTGATGCCAACCGACCTGTTGGCAAGTTACATAAACTCTCGGTTAACTGGGTAAAGGCAGAGGCGCAAAGCAAAGGTATGCGTGCTATTCTTCCACTCCTTACAGAAAAGGAAACAGAAGTTTTTAAGCGTGGCAGAAATGCTCACACATCCCATACTCCAAAAAACCAGAGTGGTTGTGACTATCATTACGCAACAGGCTTTGAGGCACTTGTGGGATATTTGTATCTTAAAGACGAAACTGAAAGACTTAACGAATTGCTTAATGAAGTTATCAAAGCAGTCGAGGTTGATGAGTCTGAAAAAGCTTCAGTATAGCATTAAGGATTTTTTAATTGATACAGCCGTTTTTGTTACGGCAAGCGGTTTGTTTTCCGTTGGAATCAACTGCTTTATGGCAAAAAACAACATTCTTAATGGCGGAATAACGGGAATTGCAACAATTCTTAATTATCTTTATGAAATACCCATAGGAACTGCAGTTTTCGTAATCAATGTTCCCCTTTTAATTATTGCATTCAAAAAATTAGGTGTACTTTTTGTATTACGAACATTCTGGGTAATCGGAATTTCATCCTTGATTATTAATCTTGGTTCGGTTTTACCTGTTTATGAAAACGATTTGCTTATATCGTCAATTTTCGGTGGTGTGCTTTCGGGTCTTTCCTTGGGAATGATATTTCTTCGAAATGCCACTACAGGCGGAGTTGATATAATTGCAAGGCTTATAAAGCTTAAATATCCGCACATCACATTGGGTAAATCCATATTTTTGCTTGATGCAATTGTTGTTATTGCAGGTGGCTTTGTCTATGGCAACGCTGAATCGGTGCTTTATGCTTCTGTTACAATTTTTGTAAGTGCGCAGGTGCTTGATTTCGTTGTTTTTGGTATGAGTCGCGGTGCAATGATTATGATTTTTTCAGAAAAAAGTGACGAAATCCGTCACCTGATTATAAACGACCTTCAGCGTGGTGTTACTATGCTTAAAGGTCAGGGTGGTTATAGTGGCATTGAAAACAACATTTTACTTTGTGCCTGTTATGACAACCAGATTCAAAAAATTATTAAAAAAATAAAATCTGCCGACGAAAATGCTTTTTTCATTATCACACAGGCAAAGCAGATTATCGGCGAAGGATTTATGAGGTAATATATGGCTAAAAAAGACAACATTCGAAATTTTTCAATTATCGCTCATATTGACCACGGTAAGAGCACTCTTGCCGACCGTCTTTTAGAGCTTACTGAAACTGTCGCAAAGCGTGATATGACAGAGCAGTTGCTTGATAATATGGACTTGGAGCGTGAGCGTGGTATCACAATCAAGGCTCATGCTGTGAAACTCGACTATAAGGCTAAAGACGGTGAAACATACGAGCTTAACCTTATCGACACTCCAGGTCACGTTGACTTTAACTATGAGGTTTCTCGTTCACTTGCTGCTTGTGAAGGTGCTGTGCTTATTATTGACGCATCACAGGGCGTTGAAGCACAGACACTTGCAAATACATATTTAGCACTTGACCACGACCTTGAGTTAGTGCCTGTAATCAATAAAATCGACTTACCTGCCGCTGACCCTGACAGAGTTGCAAACGAGGTTGAAGAGGTTATCGGTCTTCCTTGTGACGAAGCACCAAGAGTTTCTGCAAAAACAGGTCAGAATATTGAGCAGGTGCTTGAAAGCATTGTTGACCTTGTGCCACCACCTGAAAACCGTGACAGTGAGCCACTTCGTGCGCTTGTTTTCGACTCAGTTTATGACAGCTATAAAGGTGTTATCGTTTATGTAAGAATTATGGACGGTAAAATCAAGCCAGGGGATACAATGCGAATGATGGCAACAGGTGCTGAATTCAACGTTGTTGAAGTTGGTTATATGCGTCCTAATGCTATGGAACCACAGAAAGAGCTTACATCAGGTGAAGTTGGATATATTACTGCATCTATCAAAACTGTCAGCGATGCTCGTGTTGGTGACACAGTTACAACTGCTGAAAATCCTGCAAGTGAACCATTGGCAGGGTACAGAAAAGTTAATCCTATGGTTTTCTGCGGTGTTTATCCTGCTGACGGTGCCGACTATGAAAATCTTCGTGAAGCACTTGAAAAATTACAGTTAAACGATGCTGCTTTGTCTTTCGAGCCTGAAACATCAGGTGCTCTCGGATTCGGTTTCCGTTGTGGTTTCTTGGGACTTTTACACCTTGAAATTATTCAGGAAAGACTTGAACGAGAATATAACCTTGACCTTGTTACAACAATTCCAAGCGTTATTTATAAGGTTCACCTTACAAACGGTGATGTTATCGAAATCGACAACCCAAGCCATTATCCTGACCCTGCAAATATTGATTATTGCGAAGAGCCAACAGTTGAAGCACACATTTATGCTCCACCTGAATATATCGGTGCAATTATGAACCTTTGTCAGGACAGACGCGGTGTTTATGTGAACACAACTCACTTAGCAAGTGACCGTGTTGATTTGCATTATATTTTGCCACTTAACGAAATTATTTATGACTTTTTTGATGTGCTTAAATCCCGTACTCGCGGTTATGCATCATTCGACTATGAAATGAGTGATTATCAGCGTTCAAGCATTATCAAGCTTGATGTTCTTCTTAACGGTGATATTATCGACGCTCTTTCATTTATGATTCATAGTGAAAAGGCATATGCAAAGGCTCGTAGAATTGCAGAAAAACTTAAAGACAATATTCCACGCCAGATGTTTGAAATTCCGATTCAGATGGCTATCGGTGGTAAGGTTATTGCCCGTGAAACCGTTAAGGCTATGCGAAAAGACGTTCTTGCAAAATGCTACGGCGGTGACATTACCCGTAAAAAGAAATTGCTTGAAAAGCAGAAGGAAGGTAAAAAGCGTATGCGCCACTTCGGTACAGTTGAAGTACCACAAGAGGCATTTATGGCTGTGCTTAAACTTGATGATGAATAAAGAAATTTTTGAAAGATTAGAAGAATTACAAATTGAATATAAAAAGGTAGAGCACCCTGCAGCATTCACAATGGAAGAAATCGCAGAATACAAATTAGAAGAAAACGGTCATATTCCAAAGAATCTTGTTCTTCGTGATGTTAAGGGTACTCGTAATATGCTTGTTGTCCTTCATGGTGACAAACGAGCAAACTTGCAGTTAATCCGTGCTGAAATTGACTCAACAAAATTGAGTTTTGCATCTGACGAAAGACTCGACAAATATCTTAAGGTCGAAAAAGGCTCTGTATCCCCTTTTGGTGTTATTTATGATACTGAAAAAGAACTTGAAATCTATTTTGATGCAGACCTTAAAAAAGAAGATATCGTTGGTTGTCATCCAAACGATAATCACGCAACTGTGTTTTTGAAATTCGACGACCTTTTGAAATATGTTAAATCCTGCGGTCACACAATTTCTTACATAAAGGTATGAAAAATATAGGACTTTATCTGCATATCCCATTTTGCAAGTCAAAATGTCCTTACTGTGATTTTTATTCATTCAGCGGTAAAGAAATTGAAAAAGACGAATACACAAAGGTTTTAAACGAAAGAATTTTGTCAAGTATTTCTACTTTACAAAGTAAAGGTGATACACTTTACATTGGTGGTGGAACACCATCGGTATTAGGTGCAAAAAATCTTGAAATGCTCGTGAAAACTTGCAGAAAAGACTTTTTGACAGATGATGCTGAAATTACTGTTGAGTGTAACCCACACGGACTTAATGAAGACTTTTTTAAAGTTCTTTACAACTGTGGTGTGAACAGAATTTCAATGGGACTTCAATCGGCTATTGATAGTGAACGAAGAATACTGGGCAGACTTTCTGACAGAAATCAGGTTGAAAATGCAGTTAAAACGGCACAGAATGTTGGTTTTGAGAATATCACTCTTGATGTTATGCTTGGTATTCCACAGCAGACAGAAAAGAGTTTAAATGAAACTCTCCAATTTTGTGTTTCACTCGGTGTGCCACACATCAGCGCATATATGCTCAAGCTTGAAGAAAACACACACTTTTATAAAAATCAACATAAATATGATTTCCCTGATGACGATTTGACTGCTGATTTATATTTGCAGATGTGTGAAACCCTTGAAAATCAAGGTGTGATGCAATATGAGATTTCAAATTTCGCAAAAAAAGGCTTTGAAAGTCGTCATAATTTAAAATACTGGCATTGTGAAGAATATCTTGGACTTGGTCCGTCTGCACATTCATTTATAGACGGCAAAAGATTTTATTTTGACAGGGATTTTAAGTCTTTTATAAATGGCAACTCACCTATTCAAGACGGATTAGGTGGAGATTTCACAGAATATGCAATGCTCAATTTAAGACTTGTTGAAGGCTTGAATGAAAATAATGTTTTTGACAGATTCGGTCACAATATCCCAAAAGAAATTTACGAAAAATCAAAGATTTTCATTGATAACGGGTATATGACAAAAACCGAAAACGGTTTAGCCTTTACCCGAAAAGGCTTTTTAATGTCCAACACCATTTTGGCAGAAATATTATGATTATGGATAATAAACAGTTACCAAAGAGAAAACACATAAGATTGAGAAACTATGATTATTCTCAAAATGGTTGTTATTTTATAACAATATGTGTCAAAGATAAACGACAATTATTAGGTCATTACAGGTCAAAGGAAAACCTTGTAGGGGCAGGTCTCCGTGCCTGCCCGAGAGATTTAATTGTGTTGACACCATTAGGTCGAGAAGTAGAAAAAGCCATAGACTACATTCACACACATTATGATGATTTTGATGTGGAAAATGCAATTGTAATGCCTAATCATATACACCTTTTAATAACAATCGACAATATCGAAAACCGATATACGGGCAGGCACGGAGACCTGCCCCTACAAGATGTCATAAGAAATTTCAAATCTTATACAACCAAGAAATACTGGGAATTAACAGGTGAAAAAGACAATACACTGTGGCAAAGTCGATACATTGACCATATTATCCGTAATCAATCGGATTTTGAACATCATTGGAACTACATTGAATATAATGCGTTAAAGGAATATAAATAAAAACATAGGATGTGAGAGTTTGAAAACATACAAAAATGATGGTGAAAAATATTTAATGCCATTAAAAATGCAACTTTTTACTCCATTTGTAATTTTTGAAAAATCATATTTTTATTTCATTTTGTGTGGACTTTTATCTGTTTTATTTTTATTTTGTATTAGACAAGGTTTTGCAAATATAACACCAACAGATATTCTTATCTGTGTGCTTATTCTGTTAGCTTTAATCTTTGCTTATGTCATTGTTGCGTCTTCTTCATACATAGTTATAGATGGTGAAAAACTTGAACATAAAAATTTTTTCAAGAAAACAACTATTTATTGGAATGATATTCACAACCTTAATATAAATTCTCAAGAAATTTTCACGGGTATGACGCGTGGAATAAAACATACATCAGGAAAAACTATTGAAATAACCTTTGATGATGCTGACAAAAAGCAACTCACACATTGTATTGAATGTTTTAATAAGTCTGGTATAAGTGCAGAAATGTTAGGAAATACAATACAATGTGCCTACAACTGCACATTTTCATCAACATAAAGGATTTGAAAAGATGAATAATTATGATTATAACAAGAACATATATCTTTTACCATTAAAGGTTAATACATCAAAATCCAAAATCGCATGGACATATGTTAGTGGGATTTTTCTTTCTTTTTCTGTGACTTTTTCTCTTTTATCTGCTTTTGCTATAGAAACATGCATAAATGAGGGATGCGACCTTTTCAACATATCCTTAGCTATTAGCACAGCCCTTATTGCACTGTTTTCATTGGTAACAATACTTCCAAGGCGCTTGATAATAGATGCTGACAGAATTCAATTGAAGTGTTTAATCTATAAAAAAGAAATTTATTGGGCTGATTTATCAAGCTTATCTGTCAATGTTGCTGATGTTGCCGTCGGGACACGCGATACACGTGGTCTTGGTTCGAGAAAAGATATAAATTTGACAATGCACAAAGCTAATCAAACTGTACCTGGTGTTCGTATCGGTATTAAAAAGGTTGAATTGATTTTCCGAAAAAAGAACGGTAAAATGGGAATCTTTAAATTTTTCATACCAACAGATTCATACATAAATTTTGAAGTGCTTACCAAAACTATTTCCCACACATACAAACAAGCAAAAATGAAAATGCATTTGAATTAAAAAACAATAGACTTTGACATTATAAATATATTGTGATAAAATAATTACTCGCATATTGAAGAAAGGAGTGGACGAAATGCCTATTAAAATTGATGACCAATTACCAGCAAGACATAATCTTGAGTTGGAGAATATCTTTGTTATGACAGAGCAGAGAGCGAGTATTCAGGATATTCGTCCGCTTAAAATTATTCTTCTTAACTTAATGCCTACTAAAATCGAGACTGAAACTCAGATTTTAAGGCTTCTCAGTAACACACCTTTGCAGGTTGAGGTTGAGCTTTTACAGGTTGCAACTCACGAAAGCAAAAACACAAGCAAAGAGCATATGCTTAAATTCTATAAGACTTTTGACGATATCAAGGACCAGAAATTTGACGGTATGATTGTGACCGGTGCACCCGTTGAAATGATGCCTTTTGAAGAGGTTGACTATTGGGAAGAGCTTTGCACAATTTTTGACTGGGCAAAAACTCATGTTTATTCATCATTCCACATCTGTTGGGGTGCTCAGGCTGCTCTTTACTATCATTACGGTATTCCAAAGTATAAGCTTCCTGAAAAGATATTTGGTATTTTCCCACACAAGCCACTTGATATGTATCATCCTTTACTTCGTGGTTTCAGTGATGTTTTCTATGTGCCACATTCACGACACACAGAAACTAAAAAAGAAGATATTGCACTTATAAAAGAGTTGCAGATTCTTTCATATTCTGAAATTTCAGGTGTTCACCTTGTGGCCGATATGGATTGCAGAAATTTCTACTGCACAGGTCACTCGGAATACGACAGCGACACACTTGCTCGTGAATATTTCAGGGATTTACATAAGGGACTTGATATCAAGCTTCCATATAACTATTTCCCAAATGACGATACTCAACTTACACCACCACTTACATGGCGTGGTCCAGGTAGCCTTTTGTTCCAGAATTGGCTCAACTATTTCGTGTATCAGCGTACACCATATGACATAAATGATATTAAATAAGAACCCGACCCGTCAACGCATTGAAAATGCGGACGGGTACCCCGGAACCTTGTTATTTCATAATATAAAAAGAGGTATTCGATTGAATGCCTCTTTTTTGTTTTTTATATTAAGCTGTAAATGTTGTTTTTGATTTGTCGTGTAACGACTTTTATACTATTGAAAAAAGTTCCCGTTTTTGTTAAACTGAACATAGTGAGGTGATTGCTGTGTTAAAAGCTAACTGGATACAGCCTTCTTATAGATTAAGAATGAGCAAGGCTTGTGCACTTTTCAGAAAAGATTTTCATATTGATAAACAAGTGGACTGTGCCACTCTGTACATAACATCTCGTGGTGTGTATGAAGCAACGCTTAACAGTCAGCGTGTTGGTGACTTTATTATGGCACCGGGTTGGACAGTTTATGACAAGCGTTTGCAGATTCAATCCTATAATGTAACTGACTTGTTGCAAAAAGAAAATACTTTGATTCTGGAACTTGCAGAAGGTTGGTTCTGGAGACTTAAAAAGCGTACACCAAAAGCAATTATTGCTCAACTGCACATCACCTATACTGACGGCACTGTACAGGATATTGGTACTGACGAAAGTTGGCGTGTTGCAAAAAGTAATCTGCGTTTTTGCCATTTATATAACGGCATCAAATATGATGCACGACACACACCTGTTTTTAACACCAATGCAAAAATTGCAAAGGATAACACTCAGGATATGCTTATATCTCAGGAAGGTGAAATTGTAAAAGAGCAAGAGCGACTTGGCGTAAAAGAAGTTATCATAACACCAAAAGGTGAAACCGTATTGGATTTTGGTCAGAATATGACAGGCTATCTTGAAATCACTATAAACGCCCATAAAGGCGATAAGGTTTCTTTTTCATTCGGTGAAATTCTTGATAAAGACGGTAATTTCTATAACGCAAATTACAGAAGTGCAAAGTCATATTACAAATACACCTGCAAAGAGGGATTACAGACCTATAAGCCCACTCTCACCTTCTACGGATTTAGATATGTGCGTGTGGATTCATACCCAACTGATATTAACCCTGAAAATTTTACTGCTGTTGTTGTGCACAGTGAAATGAAACGCACAGGATATATTGAATGCTCTGACCCTATGCTTAATCAATTGTTCAGCAATATTATCTGGGGACAAAAGGGTAATTTTTTGGATATACCAACCGATTGTCCGCAAAGGGATGAAAGACTTGGTTGGATGGGTGATGCACAGGTATTTACCTGTACAGCAAGCTACAATTATGATGTATTAAAATTCTTCAAAAAGTGGCTTAATGATGTCAGGGTCGAGCAGTATGAAAATGGTGCTGTGCCCGATTTTGTTCCTTCCATATACCCTCGAAAGCCGAGAATAAGCACAGCGTGGAGCGATGCCATTGCTATTTGTCCGTGGCAATGTTATCTTACTTACGGTGACATTGAAATTTTAGAAAACCTGTTTGAGCCTATTTGCAAATGGGTGGAATATATAAAACAATCCACCACAAAGCCCAACTTATGGTTTGGTGGTGACCACTATGCCGACTGGCTTGAATTAGGTGGTAAATACGGAAGCTTTAAAGGTCCTACTCGTGACGACCTTGTGGCGTCTGCATATTATGCCAATACGGTGAATTTGCTTGTAAAAATGGGAAAAGCACTTGGCAAGGATGTTTCATATTACGAAGAACTGCATAAAAATATACGCACTGCCTTTATTGCAGAATTCCGTGACGATTTCAAAACTCAGACAGAGCATATAATGGCACTTCAATTTGAATTGACAGACAAGCCACAGGATATAGCAGATTCCTTGGCTACACTTATTCATCAGCAAGGCAATATGATACAGACAGGCTTTGTGGGAACACCTTATATTCTTCACACTCTGTCCCGTTACGGACACACAGAACTTGCCTATGATTTACTTTTGCGAAAGGAATATCCATCATGGCTTTATCCTATCAGCAAGGGTGCTACCACCATCTGGGAGCATTGGGACGGAACAAAGCCAAATGGTGACATCTGGCCAAAAACTATGAATTCCTATAACCACTATGCATACGGTGCAGTGGGTGATTGGATGTACGGTGTTATGGCAGGTATTAACACAGTAGAGGATGCTCCTGGTTTTGCCAAGATTCATTTTACTCCTGTTGCAGATAGTCGTATTGATTGGTTCAAAGCAGAAATTGACACTGTTTCAGGCAAGGTGTCTTCTCGTTGGTGGCACGAAAACGGCAAGGTGCATTATGAAATCATAACACCTGTTGATTCCACCGCCATTATTGATGGTAAAGAATACACTCTTACTGCTGGCAAGCATATTTTCTGAATATAAAAAAGGGCGATTTTTAAAATCGCCCTTTAATTTATGCATTACAAGTTATTCAATTACTTTATAGCCCTTATCTTCAACTGCTTTTTTGAGTGTTGCAACACCTAAATCTGCATCAAGAGTTACAATTGCTGTGCCGTCCTTATGGCTTACGATTGCTTCGCGTACTTCAGCAAATTCTTCAAGAGTTTTCTTTACATTTGCTTCACAGTGTGGGCACATCATACCTTCAATTTTCATTGTAATTTCCATAGGTTTTTTCTCCTTTATTTTCGATTTGATTTTCTTGTCTTTTTTACTGTTATGAATATCCTTGAAATTAAGCCTTAACGCATTTGATACAACACAGAATGATGAAAGGCTCATTGCAGCAGCACCAAACATAGGGTTTAATTCCCAACCGAAAATATTTACAAAAACACCTGCTGCAAGTGGTATTCCGATTGCATTATAGAAAAATGCCCAGAAAAGATTTTCGTGGATATTTTTAAGTGTTGCACGACTGAGTCTTATTGCAGCGGGTACATCGGACAACTTACTGTTCATAAGTACAACATCCGCTGAGTCAATAGCAATATCCGTTCCTGCACCGATGGCAATACCCATATCTGCTCGTGTTAATGCTGGTGCGTCGTTAATTCCGTCACCCACCATAATAACCTTGCCTTTATCTTTAAGACGACGGATGACTTTTTCCTTACCATCAGGCATAACACCTGAAATAATTTCGTCAACACCTGCCAAACTGCCTATTGCGTTGGCAGTTTTTTCGTTATCACCTGTAAGCATAACAACCTTTATGCCCATATTCTGAAGTTCCTTTATGGCTTTCGGACTGTCATCCTTAATAACATCAGCAACTGCGATTATGCCAAGCAGATTTTCGTCATCTGCAAAATAAAGTGGTGTTTTACCATTCTCGGCAAGTGTTTCTACCTTTCTGACGGTATCATCATCAACTGTCACCTTTGAACCTATAAATGTTAAATTACCACCATAAATAGACTTGTTTTCAATTTTTCCCTGAACGCCATTTCCTGCAAGGGATATAAAATCTTCAACATCTGTTGTCGAAATTTTCAGTTCGTCAGCCTTTTTCACAACAGCCTTTGCAAGTGGATGCTCACTTTTTATTTCAAGGGCATAGGCAACACTTAACAACTCATTTTCCGTTGAATTAATGGGAATTATATCCGTAACTGTCGGTTGTCCCGTTGTTATTGTACCCGTTTTATCGAGAACTACTATATTCGCTTTGCCTGTTTCTTCAAGAGAAACTGCATTTTTGAAAAGAATTCCGTTTTTAGCACCTACACCGTTACCAACCATAATAGCAACAGGTGTTGCAAGTCCCAATGCACAAGGGCAACTGATAACAAGTACTGATATTCCACGAGCAAGTGCATAGCCAAAGTCTTGACCTGAAATAATCCAGATAATTGTGGCAATAACTGCGATTGTGATTACAACTGGAACAAAAATTCCTGAAACCTTATCGGCAATTTTCGCAACAGGTGCTTTTGTTGCAGCAGCATCACTGACCATCTTAATAATCTGTGAAAGAGTTGTGTCTTCGCCAACTCGCAAGGCTTCACATTTAATAAAGCCTGACTGATTTATTGTGCCACCTGACACCTTGTCACCCACAGTTTTGTCAACAGGAATACTCTCCCCTGTCAATGCAGATTCATCAACTGCAGAGTGACCATCAAGGATT
This sequence comes from Candidatus Fimenecus sp., assembly GCA_045631075.1. GTDB lineage: Bacteria > Bacillota > Clostridia > Oscillospirales > Acutalibacteraceae > Fimenecus. The sequence goes on from JAZQUC010000073.1 coordinate 12,954, forward strand.
ATTCCGTCAACGGAAATCGATTCACCTGGTCGCACAACAAAGATGTCGCCCTTTTGCACATTTTCTATTGGCACTTCTGTTTCAACACCATTTACAACAACGGTTGCTGTTTTTGGTGCTAAATTCATAAGAGATTTAAGTGCATTTGTGGTCTTACCTTTTGACCTTGCTTCAAGCATCTTGCCTACTGTAATAAGCGTTAAAATCATTGCAGCAGACTCGAAATAGAACTGGTGAAGATAGTGATGAGCCATCTCACCGCTGACCGTTGTCATTTTAAAAAGTGCATATGTGCTGTACACAAATGATGCACCTGAGCCAAGAGCCACAAGAGTATCCATATTAGGTGATTTGTGGATAAGCCCTTTAAATCCGTTAATAAAAAACTTCTGATTGATTACCATTACAATTGCTGTCAATAACAACTGCAAAAGACCGATTGCAAGTGGATTGGATGATAATATTTCAGGCAAGTACCAACCCCACATAATATGTCCCATTGAAATGTACATAAGCACAAGCATAAAGAACAATGACGCAATCAATCTTTTTTTAAGAATTGGTGTTTCTTTATCTTCAAGGGCGTTTTCTTCTTTTGCTGATTTATGTTCAGAGCCTTTAACACTTGCACCATAACCTGCATTCTTTACTGCAGAAATGATTTTATCAGCATCAGCAGTACCTTCAACACCCATTGAGTTTGTGAGAAGACTGACGGAACAAGAATTTACACCATCAACTGCATTGACAGCCTTTTCAACCCTCGCAACACAGGCAGCACAGCTCATACCTGTTATATTGAATTGTGTCATTTTCTCACCTGATTTCTTTAAATATGTTCGGCGGGGTCAAGACCCCGCCCTACCATTTAGTGTTAAAATTGTTTAATTAAAAGATTCCTCTGTAAATTTCAACAAGGATTACCCAGAGTCTTGAACTCTTGAGAGTGAAAATCACTTTGTTGATAAATGGGATAAGTCCCTTATCCTTTTCAAACTGTTCAGTTGGCTCGTCGTCGATAACAAGTGCCTGTGTAAGGCAAATACCACCTTTACCGAAAACTTCTGCACGAACATACTGGAATTCATCTGCACCCTTAACTGTGTCAAGGTCAAGTGTAACATCACCTGAACCTATTTCTGTACTATAAATCACTTTACCGTTTGCGATAAACTGTACTGTATCTGCATTTTCTGCATTTACTGTGATTTTATGCCCGTCAACTGCTACTTTTGTGAAAACAGGATATGGAACATCTGTATTTTTCATATCAAAGCCTTCTGCAGGGCCGATAATATCATTACCACAAGGAAGCTCTCTTGTCACCATAAATGATGCACCTGTCTGCATTGTTTCCTTGATGTTTTCAACATTGTTTTCTTCCATCATATAAATATTGAAAGAACTGTCGATATTTTCTACTGTATGAGCATCAGTATTGCTGAAACCGATAACAGTTTTACCGTAAGGCAATGTGTACATAAGAAGATTATCCCACAAAATTCTGTCATATGGTGTAACGCTGTTTGTTTCGTTGAAAACTTCGATACCAAGACATGAATCGTATTTAAGAATAATGTCACCAAAATATTTGATGTTCTTTTCGTCACTTACTGTTGAAATATCGCTACGACTTTCGAGCCAGTCACCCGGATGATTGATTATTGAAAGACCACCGTGCTTTTGTGTGAATTTTACAGCATCTTCAAAACCATTTTCCCATCCGCCATAACCGTTACCAACATTTTCAGGTAAGAAGAATGCGTTAACATGGCTCTTTGTAAGAGTCATATTGTTAAGCTCGTTAGCACCTGTAACGCAAGTCATCTTTTTGTTTCTGATTGTACCGTCAGCAGTAGGATATGTGCCCGTAATAATGCCTTCGTATTCTGCATCAGTAAGATGAGCCACAGGATAACCCAAAAGCTTCTGATATGAATAAAGCAAAACCTTTTTAGGTGCTCTGTTCCATGCAACACCTGTTACACCGTGGTCAGCATTTGCAAGGAAATCGTAGTCACGATTGTAATATTCTTTAACCATTGTTGCAAGGTCAACGCTTGCATCACTGTATGTTGTGTGTGAATGAAGTGAGCCTTTATAAGCTCCCCAAGCTCCATCACCTTCCCAGATAACATTCTCGTAAGGTGAAACGATTGTATAATCGTTATTTACATCACTGATTTCTGCTGCTGAACCCACAAGACCCAAGCAAGGAGCAAAGCACAGAACCATCACAAGAATAAGTGAAATAATTTTTTTCATAATAAAACCTCCCTAATGGAATAATTATACAACGGTTTTGCTGAAAATACAATATAAAAATTGGAGTTTGTAGGGATGTTCGCGTAGTGGCAGGCTTCCACACCTGCATTGTCAGTGCAGAGTGCAAAGTGCAGAGTGCAGAAGGTCGGAACTGCGTTGCGATTATAAAATAATAACCGATTATGGTTTGTAGGGGACGACGGGTCTCGCCTGCCAGCTCGGTCGGTGCTTCTGCTTCGCAGAGGTGTCCACCGGACACCCGCACCTCGGCGTCCCGTTCTCGATTTATCTGTACACTAGTTTCGGGCTGCCGTGGTCGTCAGCCCCTACAATATTATTAATTTGGTTAGAATGTAGGGGCGATTCACGAATCGCCCGAATTGATTTTATCGAACTCTTTGGAACGGGTCATTCGTGAATGACCCCTACAAGGTTGCATTATCATATAAGAAATATAAATGAATTGGAGTTTAGCGGGGAATTGTAGTGG
>JAZQUC010000074.1:0-2990 GCA_045631075.1 Candidatus Fimenecus sp.
AATTATATAAGCAACTGTTGCAAGGCTTAATGCTTCGCAATAGTCAGGAGTTACTTTGAATTTACCGTTTTTAAGTCGATTGAAAATTTCCTGTACTCGTTTAAATCCGTTTCGTACAGCATCTTCATTAGCAGGCATTACGAAGTATGAACGCTGCATAATGTTACGGATTTCATCACAAACGCCTTTAAGTAATGGTGCACCATTAAGGTCTACTTTTTCAACCTCTGTAATCTGCACTTCAGGATATTTCATTTCAATACAACGAACGATATCATCAGCACAACGCTTACCAAATACAAGTGCTTCAAGTAACGAGTTACTTGCAAGTCTGTTTCTGCCGTGAACACCTGTATTTGAACATTCACCAACTGCATAAAGTCGTGAAATTGTTGTACGGGAATTAAGGTCAACCTCAATACCACCCATAAGGTAATGCTGACAAGGAAAAATCGGAATCAAATCCTTTGTAATGTCAACATTATACTTTAAGCAACCCTGATGAATTCCAGGGAATCGGTTGAGAAGATATTCTTTGTCACGATGAGTAATATCAAGATAGAAATTGTTACTACCTGTTTTTCTCGATTCAATAATAATTGATTTTGAAACAACATCACGAGGTGCAAGTTCAAGTCTTTCATCATAACGATGCATAAATCTTTCCTTGTTACAATTAAGAAGATATGCACCTTCACCACGGACTGCTTCACTGATTAAGAATTGCTCATTATCTTCAGAATTAAATGCAGTCGGATGAAACTGAACATAACTTAAATCCTTGATTCGTGCACCCAATTCATAAGCAAGACGAATACCGTCACCTGTTGCAACCTTTGGATTTGTTGTATATTTATAAACTCGACCTATACCACCTGTTGCAAGTACACAGTAGCTTGCAAAAATTTCATCCTGACCGTCTTCAGTCAAAACATGGGCACAGATACCGCTCTTTACCCTTGTAAGCTTGAAAACAGGCGTATTTTCCATTATGGTGATGTTATCTCTTTTCTGAGCTTCAGCCACCATAGCACGAACCATTTCAGCACCTGTTGTATCCTTATGGTGAACGATTCTTCGTCTGCTGTGACCACCCTCAAGAGTGAGATTAAGCTCACCGTCAGGCTTCTTATCAAGTTCGACACCATATTCAATAATTTTATAGATTTCTGCAGGACCTTCTTCTACCAAAGTTGTTACTGCATCGATATCGTTTGCGTGTTTACCTGCAATCATAGTATCGTTGATATGCAACTCAAAGCTATCGTTTTCCTTATCAAGAACTGCAGCAACACCACCCTGTGCAAGTGATGAGTTGGAATCTGTGTTACTCTTTTTGGCAAGGATGATAACATTAAGATTGCTTGGTAATGAAAGGGCTGTATTAAGTCCACCAACACCACAACCAACTATAAGTACATCACATTTTTTACTCATTTAAACATCATCTTCTTTCAAAAATGAATAAATATATTTATACAGATAATATAATACCATATATTTCTAAAAAATAACATAGTTTTTTGAGAATTTCTGCAATTATTTAGTAAAAAATTAAATGACTCCCTTGCCAAAGGAAGCCATAATATAAATTATTCATTTTATCTTGAAAACTATGATTTATCTTCTACAAACGGAATTTTACTGCCTTTATAAAGACATGCTTTTCCTGAAAGTGCAAAACTGATTACTGATGCAATCATATAGTAGCCTGCACCCTCTATTCCGAACATTTCACAAGCTAAAACAGTTGTTGCAACTGGTGCGTTTGTGACACCACAGAATAATGCTGTTATGCCAACTGCTGCACCGAATGCAGGGTTAAGACCGAAAAGAAGTGACATAGCACCACCGAGTGTACCACCAACGAAAATTGTTGGTACGATTTCGCCACCTTTATACCCTGTACCAACAGATATTGCTGTGAAAATAATCTTCAATAGAAATGCTGCGTAATTCACTTCACCGTGTGTAAAAACATGATGAACAATGCCTATTCCTCCACCATTATAATCAGTTGTACCAAGAATAAGTGTAAGGACAATTATGATTACGCCACCTAATACAACTCTTACATATTCATTTTTAATAAGCTTTGGGAATATCTTTTCAGATTTATGAAGCGCATTGACGAAAATCCAGCTTACAAATGCACCCACAACTGCAATTAAAATAAATTTCCACGAAATTTCAGGTGAAAAACCAGGAATTTCATTTACCGGAAAATGTTCAGGCTCAACACCAAGTTTATTGGCTACAAAAAAGCCTGTAAAAGTTGAAAACAATGCAGGAATTATGGCTTTGAAACAGCGTTTTCCTATTCGTGCAACCTCAAGGACAAATATAAATGCTGCAAAAGGTGTTCCGAAAAGTGCAGCAAAGCATCCGCCCATACCACTCATTACAAGAATTCGACGGTATTCTTCTGTAATTTTAAATTTCTCAGCAAAAAATTCACCGATGCTTCCACCAAGTTGAAGTGCGGCACCTTCACGGCCAACAGACGCTCCACCAAAATGTGAAAAAACTGTACCTATAAATATTGCTACACTCAAAATTGGTGAAACCTTTTCATCTGTACGAACACTTTTGATAATATGGTTTGTGCCAACACCTTTTACTTTCAATTTATTATATACAAAGGTTAAAATCAAACCAAAAACAGGTAAAAGATAAAGTATCCATTTGTTGTTTTCTCTCAAACTTGTGACAAAGGCAATTGATTTTACAAATCCTGCTCCAACAAGTCCACAGACAATACCCACAAGCAAGCTTATAGCAGTTGCAACCAAAAATCCAGGTGCATTTTTCTTGATATTTGCTTTTGTATTCATACACACCCTCCGACTGAATTTATATGAGTAAAATATAGCACCCGACAGACATATTGTCAAACATATTTTATAGGTCATTTTGAACATTGCTTTTCACAATACAAATTGGAAGTTTATCGAGTAAATGCAGAATTCAAAATTCAGAATGCAGAATTA
>JAZQUC010000075.1:0-9784 GCA_045631075.1 Candidatus Fimenecus sp.
ACTTCACCAAGCTGAGGCTCAATTTCAAACTGACCGGAAGCTGCAACTTCGGGATGATGGTAGTTAATTTCAATACCTGCATCCTTCATAAGCATACACATTTCACTACGGCATTCGTATGAGATATCGAATGGCTTTGCGATATGATAGTTCTTCTGCTTAGGAACAACAACACCCTTACCTTCGACATCAGAGTTCCAATATGACTGCTTTGCGTCAACTGTAGCACCGATATATCTGCCTTCAACATTCCATGTAACATCGTCAAAAAGATAAAATTCAAATTCAGGTAAAATTTTCATTTCATCAGCAACACCACTGTTCTTCATATGCTCAACAGCTGCCTTAATAATGTTACGAGGATACTGTGCAAGAGGACGATTTTCAGGTTTGTCAATAATCATTGCGTTACCTGTCATTGACAATGTAGGGATTGAACAGAATGGATCGATAACTGCAGTATCAGGGTCAGGAATAAATACCATATCACTCTTTTCAACAACAGCATAGCCATAGTTAGAAGCATCAAAACCAATACCGCTCTTCATTGTGTCCTCTGAAAAGTTTTCAGCAGGAATTGTAACGTGACGATACTGTCCATTGATGTCAACCATTTTGAAGTCGACCATTTTAATGCCGTTCTCTTTAATAAGATTAAGAACGTCGTTTATACTTTTAGCCATTTTTACATCTCCTTAAAAATTACTATGTGATTAATATATCACAAATTTTTCCTGTTCGCAATAGTTAAGTGTGGGGATAATGATTATAAATTATAATTTGTCGGGATGATTGATTATTAAAATCGACCATAAATGTAGGGGCGGATGCCCTCATCCGCCCGTAGTAAGTGAATAGTATACTTTGGAACGGGACGATGTGGGGTGCGGGTGTCCGGTGGACACCTCTGCGAAGCAGAAGCACCGACCGAACCGGCAGGTGAGACTCATCGTCCCCTACAGGGTTACATTACCAAATTAATGTCACCGACAAACTTCCAATTTAATTTATTGGGATATACATTCCAACTAACTAAAAAAATAAGGGACACCAATCCGATGTCCCATTAACTTATTAATTATAATACAAATTATTGTTTTGTGTATATGGTTCGTAGGTTGCATTTGTACCGATTTTACGAAGAGTTTCCTTGTCTGTATCAGAAAGAACAACTGTAGCATGAACATCGCATCCTTTGAGTCCGTTAATTGCTTCAAGTGCCTGTTTTGCAAGCGGATTCATTGTAGCACAGATTGAAAGAGCAATAAGAATTTCATCAGGATGAAGACTTGTGTCCATCTCGTGCATCTTTACTTTTAATGCTTTGATAGGCTCAAATACAGTAGGTGAGATAAGGAGAATTTCATCATCGATATTAGCCATTGCTTTAAGTGCGTTTAAAAGCATAGCAGAAGATGAGCTTAAAAGGTCAGATGCCTTACCTGTAATAATTCTTCCATCGTGAAGCTCAATAGCAGTAACAGGAGCATCAGTCTTTTCTGAAATGTTAAGTGCAGTTGCAACAACAGGTCTGTCGTCTGTACTGATGTTAAGCTGTTTCATAATAAGCTCAATTTTATAAAGCTCACTGGAAACATTCTTGTTGTTTTTCTGTTGAACACGATAGTTACAATGGCGGCGAAGAATTTCTTTCTTTGATGCCATAAAGACAACATCATCGTCAATAATACAGTTACCTGCCATATTAACACCCATATCAGTAGGTGACTTGTATGGAGATTCACCGTAAATTTTTTCAAATATTGTGTTAAGAACAGGGAAATTCTCAACATCACGATTATAATTGACAGTAGTTTCGCCATAAGCCTCAAGGTGGAATGGGTCAATCATATTAACATCGTTAAGGTCGGCTGTGGCAGCCTCATAAGCAAGGTTTACAGGATGCTTGAGCGGTAAATTCCAGATAGGGAATGTTTCAAATTTAGCATAACCTGCCTTAATACCACGCTTATGCTCGTGATAAAGCTGTGAAAGACAAACTGCCATTTTACCACTACCAGGACCAGGTGCTGTAATAACAACAAGCGGATGGGTAGTTTCAATGTAATCGTTTTTACCATATCCGTTTTCACTTACAATAAGTTGAACATCAAGAGGGTAGTTTTCAATAGGATAATGACGATAAACATTTATACCAAGATTCTGAAGCTTTTGTTCAAATGCAGTAACAGATGGCTGATTTGAATACTGAGTAAGAACAACACCACCAACATAAAGTCCAAAACCATGATAAATATCAATAAGACGAAGTACATCAAGGTCATATGTGATGCCAAGGTCACTACGAATTTTATTTTTTTCAATATCCTTTGCACAGATAGCGATAATGATTTCAGCATCATCTTTAAGTTGTAAAAGCATTTTCATCTTACTGTCTGGTTTAAAACCTGGCAAAACTCTTGCTGCGTGGTAATCATCAAAAATCTTACCACCAAATTCAAGATAAAGCTTACCACCAAATTTGCTGATACGCTCCTTTATGTGCTCCGATTGCATTCGAAGATATTTGTTATTGTCAAAACCTAACTTACGCATAATTTACACCTACAAAATATTTAAACATTACTTTCATTTTCATTATTTTCTGTTGATTTGTCACTTTCGATATTATCTTCAACATTTACAGCTTCTTTTTCACTGTTGAGCCATGAAATAACAAGAGCATATACTGCTGAAGCAATAGGTACACCTAAAAGAATACCCAAAATACCACCAAAGTTGCCACCGATAATTACAGCAACAAGAACAATAATTCCGGGAAGACCAACTGATTTTCCAACGATTTTCGGATAAATAAAGTTGTTATCAATTGCCTGAAGAATAAGGACGAATATAAGGAAAAGAAGTGCCTTCAAAGGACTTTCCATAAATATGATAAAACAACCGATAAATTCACCGATAAGAGGTCCGATAACAGGAATAAGTGCTGTGATGCCGATTATTACTGATACAACAATTGCACTTGGAAAACGGAAAATGCTCATTCCGATAAAACACAAAATTGATAAAATAAATGCGTCAGTAACTTGTCCTGTAATAAAGTTAGAAAAAGAAGATGATGTTACATTAGAAACATTCATTGTATGTTCATAAACCTTTTCAGGTATAATCTTCTTAAGAATTTTACTGAAAAACTCACCGATGTTTTCCTTTTCAGCAAGAATATAAATTGCAACAATAAAACCAATTGCAAGATTTCCGATAGCAGAAATCACAGAGGATGTAACACCCATTGTTGTGCTTAAAATATCACTTGCACCGTCAAATGTAAATAACTTTTCAGCCATTGCAACAAGTGTGTTTATATCAAATTTAGGATTGTGAAGGAATTCAGTACTTACATCAAGCCCGAATCGTACGATAAGTGATTCAACCCAGGTAACAAAAGAACTGTAATAAGCAGGGATTTTTGTTGCAATCAGCAATACTGAATCGTGAAGCTTTGGAATAATAAGGAAAAGTAAAAGCACAATAAAGCCTAAAAATAAAACAACCGTAGAAATAAGGCTTAAAGGACGAAGAAGCTTGACTGCCTTTTTATTTGAATTTGTTTTTAATTTTTTGAACACACTATTCTCAAGCACATTCATCGGGATATTAAGAATGAATGCCAAACAAAAACCTATAATCAGGGGCGTGCATATTCCAACAACACCTTTGAAAAATGAGCCGAAAGAAGATAAGTTTTGCGAAAGTGTAAAAAGAATAATCCCAAAGGTAATTATTCCTAAAATCTTTTTTATATTTTTCTTTGATAAGTCCATATTACGACCTCTGTAACTGTATTTCTTACTTTTTAGTAGTTGTTACACATACAACAGACATTATATATGAAAAATGAATTAAAAGCAATATGACAAAGATAAATCTAAAGTAAAATTTATTGACTATTTTATGTTGAAAATATATAAAACATTTTACCAAATCGTAATTTGATAGGGGATAGATTAAATGCAAAATAAAAAACATAAAATATATGTTACAACATTATAATGCAATTTTCTATTTTAAGTTTGCATTTATTCTGATAAATCCCATAATTTTTATGGCGAAATTCATTGAAATTATGATAAAAATAAAAAAATAAAAAAATTTTAAAAAATATGTTGACAAATTAAAAGTCTTGTATTATAATAACAAAGCCGTCGCAAGAGAACGGCATCTATGGCGGCATAGCTTAGTTGGCTAGAGCGTCCGGTTCATACCCGGAAGGTCACAGGTTCAAGTCCCGTTGCCGCTACCAAGGGACTGAACAAGTCCCTATATATGGCCCGGTGGTCAAGCGGTTAAGACACCGCCCTTTCACGGCGGTAACACGGGTTCGATTCCCGTCCGGGTCACCACAAAAAAGCATCGCAAAAGCGGTGCTTTTTTATTTTGTAAATTTGAGATATAAGAATCGAACCCAAGCTGAAAGTGTGCAAGGTGTAGTTGAAGCATACGGTTGATTTCGTTTGGATTACCACAATAACAGTCCACGAGCTGGACTGTTATTTTTTGTCTAACTATATTTCCATAATTCGATAAAGTGAAAAATTGCCTTCTATAAACTGTATTAATTAGAGTTTTAAATTTTATTACAGACCTTTATTTTTGATTTACAAACTATATCTATAAATTTCGATTTTATAAATTTAATTTTTTATCTTTTATTATAGTATTTATTTTTTTAATATGTTATAATAAACTTAATTATGAAATTTTTGGTGATACAAAATGAAAATATTAGCAATTGATGGTAACAGCATATTAAACAGAGCCTTTTATGGTATCCGTGCTCTCTCAACAAAAGACGGCAGATTTACAAATGGTATTTACGGCTTTTTAACTATTCTTATGAAACTTTCTGATGAGGTTAAGCCTGATGGTGTGGCTATTGCATTTGACCTTAAGGCGCCGACATTCCGTCACAAGATGTATGACGGCTATAAGGCAAACCGTCACGGTATGCCACCGGAACTTGCTCAGCAGTTGCCTGTGCTCAAAGAGCTTTTGACAGCCTTGGGATATAAAATTATTTCTCTTGAAGGCTATGAGGCTGATGACATTCTCGGTACAGTTGCGAAAATGTGTGAAAACGGAAATGAATGTTATATTGCAACGGGTGACCGTGACTCATTCCAGCTTATCCGTGATAATGTTACAGTTTTACTCCCTCATACAAAAATGGGTACTACAACAACTGAAACATATACTCCTGCAAGAATTATGGAGGAATATGGTGTAACACCATTACAGATGATTGATATTAAGGCACTTCAAGGTGATGCGTCCGACTGTATTCCCGGTGTTGCAGGTGTAGGACAAAAAACTGCAGGGGACCTTATCCAAAAATTCGGTACAATCAAGAATATTTACGATAATATTGACACCCTTGAAATCAAAGAAAATCTTAAAAACAAGCTTTTGAATGATAAGGAAAAAGCATTTTTAAGCTATACTCTCGGTACAATTATCAACGACGTGCCTATTGAATGTGAATTGGGCGATTTACGTGTGCAGAATGTTGATGAACAAAAGGCAAGAGAAATGCTTGCTGACCTTGAAATGTTCAAGATTATTGAAAAACTCAATTTTTCAGCACCTACTGTCACAGAAAAAAAGGCTGAAAAAGTCAAGGAACTTACATTTATGTCAGATTTCGACATAAATGACCTTTTAGATAAAATCAAGGCAGAAAATAAAGCGTATTTTACTGCTGATTACAAGGATTTGGATAACCCACAATTCTGTTTCCTTTGTGATAATACAGTTTATCACCTTGAGCCAATGCATTTTGGCTATTTTGATTTTGTCAAAGCAATTCTTGAAGATGAAAATATCAAGAAATATACAGATAATTCAAAGCTCTTATATCGTTTTGCATTTTTAAATAATATTGAAATCAAGGGAATTGCTCTTGATACATCACTTGCCGGATATATTCTCAATCCGTCAGCAAACGGATATAATCCATTACGACTTTGTGAGGAATACAAAGCACCAATTCCAAAGGTGAACACAGAATTGGCACTTGCCATTGACTGTGCAGTAATGAAATCCGTAAGCACTCGACTTTTAACTGAAATTGAAGCTAACAGTCAGGAATATCTTCTTTATAATGTGGAAATGCCTTTGGCAGAAGTGTTAGCAAGTATGGAACACCTGGGCTTTATGGTTGACCGTAAGGGTATTGCTGAATTTACTGAAAAAATCAGTGGTGAACTGAAAACAATACAAAGTGAAATTTATGAACTTGCAGGTGAGGAGTTCAACATCAATTCACCAAAACAGCTTGGTGTGATTCTTTTTGAAAAAATGGGATTACCTGCAAAGAAAAAGACAAAAAGCGGATATTCAACAAATGCAGATGTACTTGAAAGTCTTCAGAATGAAAACCCAATTATCGAGAAGATACTCTGGTTCAGAACACTTTCAAAGCTTTATTCCACATATTGCGAAGGTCTTTTAAAAGTGATTGGTGAAGACGGACGAATTCACTCTTCATTTATCCAGACAGAAACCCGTACAGGTCGAATTTCATCAACTGAACCAAATCTTCAGAACATTCCTGTGCGTAAAGAAATTGGTCGAGAAATGCGAAAGTTCTTTATAGCAAAGGACGGTAGTCTTTTAGCAGACGCCGACTATTCACAGATTGAACTTCGTGTGCTTTCACATATAGCAAATGACGAGGAAATGCTCAAAGCCTTCAATGACGAGGTTGATATTCATACTGTTACTGCTTCTCAGGTGTTTAATATGCCAATTCAGCTTGTGACACCACTTATGAGAAGCCGTGCAAAGGCTGTTAATTTCGGTATTGTTTATGGTATCGGTGCGTTTTCACTTGCAAAGGATATCGGTGTAACACGAAAAGAAGCTGACGATTATATTAAAGGATACCTTCGTCACTATGCAGGTGTTGACAAATATATGGAAACAGTTGCAAGTGAAGCCAAAGAAAAAGGCTATGTTTCAACACTCTGGGGCAGAAGAAGATATTTACCAGAACTTAATTCTTCAAATGGAATGCTCCGTGCATTCGCTGAACGAGTTGCAAGGAATATGCCAATTCAGGGTACTGCAGCTGATATAATTAAAATCGCAATGGTGCGTGTTTATAACCGTCTTAAAGAAGAAAAAATGGACGCAAAGCTTATTCTTCAGGTACACGATGAATTGATTGTTGAAGCACCTGAAGGTGAAATCGAAAAAGCCGCAAAAATTCTTCAGGAAGAAATGGAAAATGCTTGTCAGATGAAGGTAAGACTTCGTGCAGATGTTAATACAGGTAAGACTTGGTACGACGCTAAAGGGTAAGTTTGACTAAAATTGCCACAGCACTATTTTCCTTCAAACCTAAAAAAATAATTGTAGGGGCTGACGACCTCGGCAGCCCGAAGAAAAGAAAACGGGACGCCGAGTCGATGTCCCCTACAACGAAGTTTGGTAATATAATAAGTAATCTATGAAAAAAATAATGTTTATATGCAGTGGTAACACCTGCAGAAGTCCCTTAGCAGAAGGACTTTTCAAAAAATATTTAAAAGAAAATAACATAACTGATATTGAAGTAGGAAGTGCAGGCGTTGGTGCATTTCCGGGAGATGCTGTCAGCATAAATTCAATTCTTGTTGCTGTAAGCAGGGGAGTTGATATTTCTGAACACAGAGCAAGAAATATCAATCCTGAACACATTATGACAACAGACTTATTTTTCTGTATGAGTGATTCTCATAAACAAGTTCTTTTAAGACATTGTGACGAGAGTAAGATTGTCGTTCTGAATGTACCTGACCCTTATGGCAGACCTATGGAAAATTACGAAGAATGTGCAAAAATGCTTGAAAATCAGTTTCCGCAAATTATCGAAAAAATCCAAGGTACAATTACAGTCCGTGAAATGACAGAAAAGGATATAAAGGAAATTGCAGAGTTGGAAAAGGAATGCTTTTCCGAGCCTTGGAGTGAGAATTCGTTAAAAGAGGAACTGACAAACGAAACTGCAAGGTTTTATGTGCTTCGTGATGGTGAAACTTTACTTGGTTATATCGGTTCGAATAATATTTGCAACGAGGTTTACATTACCAATGTGGCAGTTGATTCAAATTGTCGTGGTAAAGGTTACGGAAAAACTCTTGTTAATCATCTGATTAAACAATGTGAACTTGAAAGAGCATTTTTCATTACTCTTGAAGTTCGAAAATCTAATGAAAATGCAATAAAATTATACGAAAAGTGTGGATTTAAACTGATTGGTGAGCGTAAAAATTTTTATTCTAAACCAACGGAAGACGCACTCATTTATACATACTATATAGAGGAATAACTATGAAAATTTTAGCAATTGAAAGCTCATGTGACGAAACTGCTGCTGCCGTTGTGGAAGACGGTAGAAATGTATTGTCAAATACAGTATCAACACAGATTGAAAAACATAAAATATTTGGTGGAGTTGTGCCAGAAATAGCATCAAGATTACATACAGAAAACATTTCTGAAGTTGTTGAAAAGGCATTAGTTGACGCAAATTGTACACTTGATGATATTGATGGAATAGCAGTAACATATGCGCCTGGTCTTATCGGTGCATTGCTTGTTGGTGTGAACTATGCAAAGGGACTCTCACTTGCAAGTGGCAAGCCATTGATTCCTGTTCATCACCTTCGTTCGCATATTGCAGCAAACTATATTACACATAAAGACTTAAAGCCACCGTTTATGTGCCTTGTTGTGTCAGGTGGTAATACACTTCTTTGCAAGGTGAATGATTACACAGATTTTGAGGTGGTTGGTCGTACTCGTGACGATGCAGCAGGTGAGGCAATGGATAAGGCTGCTCGTACATTGGGACTTCCTTATCCTGGTGGTGTAAATCTTGATAAAATCTCAAAAGATGGGGATAATACAAAGTATAAATTTCCAAAACCAAGAGTTGATGGTTGTCCTCTTGATTTCAGCTTTTCAGGACTTAAAACATCTGTTATAAATCTTGTGCATAATGCAACACAAAAGGGTGAAACACTTGAAATAGCTGATGTTGGTGCATCATTTATAAATGCAGTTGTAAATTCTCTTGCTGATAATACAATTAAGGCTATGGAAATGCACAACGAAAAAACACTTGTTTTAGCAGGTGGTGTTTCAGCAAACTCTGTACTTCGTAGTCGTATGGAAACCCTTGCAAAGGAAAAAGGCTGGGACTTGTATCTTCCTGATTTATCACTTTGTGGTGACAATGGTGCAATGGTTGGTGCACAGGGTTATTTTGAATTTTTGAATGGTACAATTGCCCAAATGGATTTAAATGGAAAAGCAACTGCTGACATCGAAAAAGACTATAAAAACTGACTTTTTTATTAATTGTATATATAATATACAGAAAACGATATAGTTAATTGACAAATTGTTAACATTTTAACTATTGAAAAAATGCAGGATTTAGTATATAATAATGCAAAATAGGTGAATATGGCTTATTTTATTATCAATTTGAAATTTATATAAAGGAGTAAACTACTATGGCACTCACAAAGAACAAGTCAATTCTTGAGTGGATTGACAAACAGGTAGAACTCGTTAAGCCAGACAATATCGTTTGGATTGACGGTAGCGAAGAACAGATTGAAGCTCTTCGTGCAGAAGCTTGTGCATCAGGCGAACTCGTAAAACTTAATGAAGAACTTCTTCCAGACTGCTATTATCATAAGACAGCAGTTAACGACGTTGCTCGTGTTGAAGACAGAACTCTTATCTGCTCAAAGAAGGAAGAAGATGCAGG
>JAZQUC010000076.1:0-1699 GCA_045631075.1 Candidatus Fimenecus sp.
CCCCTACAATATTATTAATTTGGTTGGAATGTAGGGGCGATTCAAGAATCGCCCGAATAAAGTTACCATCACACTTTGGAACGGGTCATTCGTGAATGACCCCTACAAGGTTTTTGTTTTGTTTTAATTTGATGTCATCCCGACAAATTATAATTTGAAATAATCGCAGGCGTGGAAGGAGAGCCACTACGCGACCTCGCTAAATTATAATTTATCTGGAATATAGGTGCAAAAAATTGGGGGATTCATTTATGTCGTAATGTGACTTCGACTGGTTTTGACTTGACAATAATTTTTAAAATACTATAATAAATGAGATGAAAATGAAAAGAGTGAGTAAAATGAAATTAGTAACAAAAATCGTATCTGTAATTATGGCATCAGTTCTTCTTTTCACTATGGCTACACCTGTTCTTGCTGCAAGTGAAAAACCTGAAACTCGTGACGATTTTATATCATTGGTTTCAGAAGAAACTGGCACACCTGCAATAACAACTGCCGAATTCCTTGAAAAGTGGAACGCTGTTGGTGATTTCTTCCGTCTTATGACTGGTGACAGATTTCCTTCAGCTGAAACAATGAATGTTGCTTTTGATGAATACCTTATTTCTCTTAATGTACATATGGTTAAAAGCAGTGGAATTGATATTATCGCAATTGCAGAATTGTTGCCTGATTTAAGCAGTCCTGCTGAACTTATAGGTGAAAAGATTGAGCTTGATACAGTTGCTTTCAGAAATAAAATGTACGAATTAAGTGCAGAAAGCCTTGCAAATGGTGACAAGACAACTGCTGACCTTTACCACTTCCTTGGTGCGTATATGAGCGTTGTTAAAAAGATGTATTTCTACACAGTACCAACTGAAGACACTGATGTTTATGAAGTATATCTTGAAGTAACATATAAAGATGGTGGAAAAGAATCTGTTGGCACAAACCTTCTTATCGACAAGGTTTCAGGTGAAGTTTACGGACGAAAGGGTAACGGTATTTTTGCCATCGGCTTTAACTTTAACATAAAAGAAATGATGCTTTATGCTCTTATTAACGCATGGCACCGAGAAATGGGTTACGCTGTCTTATATGACAGAATTGCTGACGCAGTTCCTGTATGGAACATTATTACAAGAAGATATCACTTTGAATATGACGGTCTTGAATGGATGATTCAGGCATGGAAGGGTAATTACTTCTATGTTTCTAATGGTGCTGAGGTTGGTGTTTATAACAGAGTACCCGGTGAAGAGCTTGGCACATTTTATAACTGTGCTAACGATGACCAGCTTATGACAATGACTATGAAGCTTTCTCATAAAAACACAGTTCTTCTTGATTTAGGTCCTGAAAAACATTGGTGGATTAACGGATTCAAGCTTAATGGTATGAGCTATGAGCCGGAAAAACTCACACTTGAATTTTCAATCCAGATGCCTGATATGGAAATGGTAAAAGCATTTATACAGGCTATTGAAAACGAAGAAGTTGGCGATACAACATATACAGTAAACGGAACAACAGTTTCAGTTAAATGGTAAAACAAAAGGCACCCTCAGGGGTGCTTTTTTAATTCAGAATTGATGTTTAAAATTACACCGATTATATTCAGTACGGGAATGAGTATAAGTGCATTTTCTGTAATAAATTCTATCATAAATTTCTCCTTTGCTATTGAATTAATATGCCGACTACTGCTCCACAG
>JAZQUC010000077.1:0-2196 GCA_045631075.1 Candidatus Fimenecus sp.
GAAAAACACCTCGCTTTATGTTATCTAAAGTTTCTATGACAGTTTTGTTTTAAAAATGCTTTAATTTCATCGGTGTCGTTGCCCTCATAGTAGTTAATGAGTAAACGCTTGAATTCAGGCACTTGTGATTCAGGGATGACAAGCAACCCGCCTGCGTGTGAAATCAAATAATGATTTGCAAAAATTACAGATGCTCGTTTATTACCGTCGTTAAAAATCTGTGTTTTCATACAGTATAGGCAAAGTTCAATAGCTATGTCAATCGGCTCTTTGTAGGAGTTTGTGATTTCTGAAATATTTTCAATAACAACTGTTTCAATGGGCAAGGGCGGAATATAGGAAGTGCCGCCAATCGTTACGGGAACTCCACGTATTCTGCCGCCATTTTCAAAAAAGCCTTCGTTTACAAGTTTAGCAATGTGGCAAAGAATAGAATAATCGCTTTTTACCCCTAAAACATCTTTGTCTAAAATAAACTCCCACGCGTGTTTAAGATTTAGTATTTTTTGCACGTCTGTTGCGGTAACACCGTTTACTTTGCCGTTTTCGATAATATCTTCGGTTTGTGGGAAAGAGGTTGCGACGCCTTCTAAAACCGCTTGCTCATAAATGGATAATTTCATATTGATTCGAGCAAAATCAAGGTTCAGCATCACGTCTGAGGATAATTCGTTTTCAGTAAAACCTGCCTTTGCGAGCAATTTTTCAACAAGTCGAATTTGTTTTTTTAATTGTTTAGCTTCAATGTTGTTTTTGAGAAGCAGTTGATAAAGCGTATCCGAATAAACATCTACATAGGTAGAAGTAACACGACTACCGATTCTTTTGCGAATATAAAGATAATTGCCGCTTTTGGTTTCTTTAATTTCAGGTGTTCCATCATACGGCAACAGATTTAACCGTGCGTACAAATCGGCCCGTTGTTGTAATAATTCTTGTATTTCAGGATAATTATTCATATCAAATCTCCTTTTGGGGAACATTTCGTGCTTTAATTATAATAATTGTTCCCTAAAATGTCAAGAGTATTATTTTGGCAAAAAGTTAATTCACACAGTATAAATCTCCGCTATTTACAAATACTAACATCACGATTTGAAATTAAAGGAGATTTTTATATATGAAAGCAACAGGAATAGTTAGAAGAATCGATGCAGGTGTTATAATAACACCAAAGCTGAAAAAGCGCATAAACACTGGTTTTTCGTTAATTTTTGTCCGACTAAATTTGCACAAATCGGGGTAGTTTACAAACTTTGAGTAAAAAGCGAGGCTTAGCATTACATATTAAACACATTGCAGAGATGAGATTTGCTTTTCATAAAGCGAAAACAAGGCAGAGAACAAGTCCCTGCCGTGCTTTTGGTATATACATTATTGATCTTAACTAACAATACATTCCGCCGATTCGATGAAATCAACAATATTGTATTCTTTTGTTTCCTCGGGATATTTATCTGCCGTTTTGCGTAGTGCGGCAACAAACTCCTTGCTGAGAGTTCTTTTTGCTATATCTTCAATGATCTCGCTTAGCCAAGAGAACTCGTCTGCGGTACATATATCAAGAAATTGAATAGTTTTGTTTATATCTTTTGAAAAAAGCTCGGTCATTTCTTTCCAACATTTTTCTATTTCAGTGTACCATTCATCCTCGATAGAAGCACGCTTTTTAATTATCTCACGAAATTCAACAAACTGCATAAATATTACCTCCGTTTATTTTGGTTTGAATCGGGAAACACCGTGGCAATTTTACCATTGGTTCGTATGACACCGACACGTACACCTTTGTAAAAACCATATATTTTCTTGCCATCTGCGACACGGCGATTTCCTTTAAGTCCGGCAACGTGTTCTCCTGCACGGCGAATATCTTTATCCGTCCACGATTTAGGAAACCATGCTTGCCCCATTTCTTTACGCTTTGCCTTTTGCATATGGTTCGGTATGTTACCAACACGAACGCCATTAGGATAGGTTTTTACGATATTATACTTGATTCCGTATTTATCAAGTAATTCCATACCTTTTTGGCTGTGTCCGCCGTTATTAAGTCGCAGTTTGATTACCATTTCTCCGTTGACACGGGTTTGACTACGGGTAAATGCACCTTCACTTGAATGTACGAGGGCAAAATCGCTAACACTTCGTCCTGAGCCTTTGGTGTTAAGATCACGCCTGTTTTTACTTGTACCC
>JAZQUC010000078.1:0-25839 GCA_045631075.1 Candidatus Fimenecus sp.
ACATTATTAATCCTCAAATCTGACTTTAATGGAGTTTGCGTGAGCTGTTAAGCCCTCTGTTTCTGCAAGAGAAACAACCTTATCCTTGCACTCACGAAGTGCATCTTCTGTATAGTAAATAAAGCTTGATTTTTTAATAAAGCTGTCAACTGACAATGGTGAGAAAAATCTTGCAGTACCACTTGTAGGAAGAACATGGTTAGGACCTGCAAAATAGTCACCTAATGGTTCAGGTGAATAGTTTCCAAGGAACACGCTACCTGCATTATCCATTCTGCCGATATATTCCATAGGATTCTGCACACACATTTCAAGGTGTTCAGGTGCAAGTCTGTTTGCAAAGTCAACAGCCTTATCCATATTGTCACAGATAATAATAGCACTATAATCCTTAAGTGATTTTTCAATAATTTCTTTTCTTGAAAGCATTGCACACTGTCTTGCTAATTCTTTCTTTGTTTCCTCTGCAATCTCTGCACTTGTTGTAATAAGTATTGCAGAAGCGAGAACATCATGCTCAGCCTGACTCATAAGGTCAGCAGCAAGGAATTTTGGGTTTGCTGTTTCATCAGCAACAATTAAAATTTCACTTGGACCTGCAACCATATCAATATCAACTGTACCGTAAAGAAGTTTCTTTGCAGTAGCAACAAAAATGTTACCAGGACCTACAATTTTATCAACCTTTGGAACAGATTCTGTACCATAAGCAAGTGCTGCAACAGCCTGTGCACCACCCATTAAGAATACTCTGTCTACTCCTGCAATTTTAGCAGCAGCAAGAATATCAGGGTTTGGTGTACCATCCTTTGATGGAGGTGTTACCATAACAAGTTCCTTAACACCTGCGATTTTTGCAGGAATAGCATTCATAAGAACGCTTGATGGGTATGCTGCTGTACCACCAGGAACATAAAGACCTACTCTTTCAAGTCCACGAACACGCTGTCCCATAATTACACCATTTTCCTTTGTTGTAAGCCAACTCTGTTGCTTCTGACGAGCGTGGAAATCACGGATGTTTTCAGCAGCATCTTCCAAAGCTTTTACGAAAAACGGGTCGCATTTTTCGATAGCCATATCAATTTCTTCTTTTGAAATTTCTGCTTTTTCAGGTGCTTTGCCGTCAAACTTGATTGTGTATTTTAAAACGGCTTTATCACCGTTTGCTTTTACATTTTCAAGAATTTCTGTAACGGCAAGAGTAACTTTTTTATCTACCTCGCCACTTCTTTCTTTAAGCTGTGCAATAAGAGCTTCGTCAGCCTTACCGTCTGCAAATACTGTATTTATCATATTATCAATCCTTTGGAATTACTTTTTCAATGTTTTCAAGAAAGCTGTCGATTTCCTCACGACGAAGCTTCATACTTGCCATATTCACGATTACACGAGCTGAAACCGGCATAATCTTTTCTTTTACTTCAAGACCATTTTCCTTAAGTGTTGTTCCTGTTTCAACAATATCCACAATACCGTCAGCAAGATTTAAGAGAGGTGCTAATTCAACAGAGCCTTCAATTTTAATAATCTTAACATCCATTCCTTTGCCTTCAAAATATGCTTTTGTAATGTTAGGATATTT
Source organism: Candidatus Fimenecus sp. (assembly GCA_045631075.1). GTDB lineage: Bacteria > Bacillota > Clostridia > Oscillospirales > Acutalibacteraceae > Fimenecus. The sequence continues at coordinate 1,586 of JAZQUC010000078.1, forward strand.
TGTTGCAATTCGTTTTGTATTGAATCCGTCGTAGAAATCAACGCCCTTTTGTGTTGCAAGTGCAAAGTCACATTTACCAAGATTCAAATCGGTCATTTCGTAGAAGCTTTTTCCGTTTTCAACGATTGTATCCTTACCTACAATACCGATATCGCAAACACCGTGTTCAACATATGTAATAACATCAGCAGCTTTTGCAAGGACAACCTCATAGTCACCTGCTGTGAGAATAAGGCGTCTGCCTTTGTTTATAAGCTGGTCACAATCAATTCCCATTTTCTCGAAAAGCTCAACACTCTTCTTTTCGAGTCTTCCTTTTGTAAGGGCAATTCTTAATTTTCTCATATCATTTCCTCCCTTACACTTTCACCGATTATGCAAATCTTTTTAATACCTTTTGAAATTGCATATTCCTTTGTTTCTTCATAGGTTTCAAATGTACTGTTTTCACAGTAAACACCGTCTGCACGAAGATTTTTTGAATACGCAAGTGCCTTAACGACATATTCTTTTTCACCAAAAACAATAATTTCAGGAACTTTTTCTTCGTCAAGTTCATTTCTTGCAAGCATTACTGAAGACAGAGCACCTGTTTCAATACCGAAGCCTGTTGAAGGCATTTCTCTGCCAAATTCTGCACCAAGGCTGTCATAACGACCACCTGAAACAACTGAAATACCACTACCCTGAAGATATCCTTTAAAGATAATGCCTGTATAGTAATTTGTACGATTAACAAGGCTCAAATCAATAACGATTTTATTTTCAAGCCCTGCGTCGCATAAAAGCATATACAATTCTTTTAAGTAATCAAGGCTCTTTTGACCTTCATCACCCAAGTCAATCTGTTTTGCCTTTTCGATAATCTCAACGCCACCAAAGAATCTTGGAAGATTACGGATACAATCAGTTATGTCATTTTTACCGATTTTATCAAGAATATTGTTAAGTGAAACGAAATTTCTGCTTTCAACACAATCATAAATTTCACTTATAACCTCATCACTTACACTGAGTTTTTTACAAAGCTCTTTAAAGAAACCTGCGTGACCGATTTCAAGCTTAAAATCAGCAGATGTGCAAGTTTCGATAGACTCAACAGCAGTTGTAATAACTTCCAAATCAGCACGAAGTCCATAAGCACCCATAAGTTCGATGCCACTTTGTGTTGCTTCATCATTTCTGCCTGTAAGATTTTTCTGTCTTACAAAAACATTCTGATTATAGTAAAGACGAAGTGGAAGACGCGCATTCTGGAAACGAGTTGAAACGAGTCGCGCAATAGGAAGAGTTGAATCTGGTCTTAACACAAGTAATCTTCCGTATGAGTCAGTCAAACTATATAAATCTTCAGGATTATAACCTGAGCTTTCACGATTGAACACATCGAAAAATTCGATTGTTGGTGTCATTACCTTTTCGTAGCCTTTTGATTTGAAAACAGAGGAAAGTCTTTTTTCTGCACAACGGATAGCACGGCTTTCTTGCGCCAAATAATCTTTTGTTCCCTCAGGAGTAATTTTTGAGTAATTTTTCATCTATAATAATTCCTTTTTTATTGTTTTTTGCTTTAGTGTGCTACTATGCTACCATAATAAAGTATCAAAGTCAACTATAATAATATACAAATATATTAAAATCCAAAGAAAGAGATTTGGGCAGTTTCAGGCATATCACCGAAAGCGCCGATTTCCTTAAGAGCAGTAACAACGGCACTTGAAGCACCTGTCTTTGCTTGGAAATCGTCAACCGAAACAAAGGTTCCGTCACTTTCATCTCGTCTTCTTACTATTTCATCAGCAGCCTTTTCACCAACACCTGACAAAGCAGAAAACGGCATTCTGATTTTTCCGTCATCAATGTAATATACACTTGCACGGGATTTATAAATATCAACAGGAAGAAGTTCAACACCTCTTGCCATCATTTCATTAACAACCTGCAATGCAGTAAATTGGTCTTTTTCTTTGGTTGTCATTGGCTTTCTGTCCTTTGGCTCTGCATTAAGAGGTCCATGAAGTTCAACCATCTTTCTTTTAACTGCATCTCTGCCCTGACAAACTGTAACAGCGTCAAGGTCACCGCCACGAACAGTCAAAAATGCTGTGTAATATTCAGTCGGTTTATAAATCTTGTACCAACCAAGGCGAAGTGCTGCGATAACGTAAGCCGCGGCGTGAGCCTTCGGGAACATATACTTAATTTTTCTACAAGATTCCATATACCATTCAGGAACATTACACTCTCTCATTGCTTCTTCTGCACCTTCAGGGAATCCGACTTTTGCAACGATACCTTTTCTTGTCTTTTCCATAATGTTAAAGGCAAGACCTGAATCAAGACCTTTATGCATAAGGTAAGTCATAATACTGTCACGAGTACCGATAACATCAGAAATTGTACAAGTGCCATCTTTGATGAGTTCCTGTGCATTACCGAGCCAAACGTCAGTACCGTGAGAAAGACCTGAAATCTGTAAAAGGTCAGAGAAGCATTTAGGCTGTGCTTCCATAAGCATACCACGAACAAAATCCGTACCCATTTCAGGGATTGAAAGTGTACCTGTCTGTACACCAATATCGTCAGGAGTAAGCCCCAACGCCTCAGGGCTTGTACAAAGACTTACGATTTTAGGGTCGCATACATCAACATCCATAACAGGAATTCCTGTCATATCTTCAAGATGCTTATAAAGGGTGGGCACATCATGGCCGAGAATATCAAGTTTAAGAATTGTATCGTGAAGGAAATGGAAGTCAAAGTGCGTTGTTTCCATATCTGAAGAAGTGTCATTTGCAGGGAATTGAACTGCAGTAAAATCATAAACATCAAATTCATTAGGCACAACAACCATACCGCCAGGATGCTGGCCTGTTGTACGCTTAATTCCCGTACAACCTTTTGTAAGTCTGTCTTCTTCTGCACGAGTTACAACTTTTCCGCGTTCTTCAAGATACTTTTTAACATAACCGTAAGCAGTTTTATCGGCAACCGTTGCAATAGTACCCGCTTTAAACACGTGATCACGACCGAAAAGCTCTTCAGTATATCTGTGCGCATTACCCTGATAGTCACCTGAAAAGTTAAGGTCGATATCGGGAGCCTTGTCACCGTGGAAACCAAGGAATGTTTCGAACGGAATTTCGTGACCGTCACGAATCATAGGAATGTCACAATGTGGACAATTTTTTGGTGGCATATCAAAGCCTGAACCATATTCACCGTGAAGGAAGAATTCACTGTGTCGGCATTTTGGACAACGGTAATGAGGTGCTAACGGGTTAACCTCGGAAATACCTGCCATTGTAGCAACGAATGATGAACCAACAGAACCTCGTGAACCAACGTGATAACCGTGTGCTTCGGAATCCCAAACAAGTTTTTGTGCGATAATATAAAGAACCGCGAATCCGTGCTTGATAATAGATTCAAGTTCTCGTGTAAGTCTGTCTGCAACATATTCAGGAACTTCTTCACCATACCAATCCTTTGCCTTATCCCAACAAATCTGACGAAGCTCGTCTTCTGCACCAGGGATTGACGGCTGGAATGTGCCTTCCGGAATAGGTCTTACCTGTTCAATCATATCAGCAATTTTGTTTGTGTTTGTAACAACAACTTCATATGCTGTGTCTTCACCAAGATAAGCGAATTCTTCAAGCATTTCGTCAGTTGTTTTAAAGTAAAGTGGTGCTTGGTCATCGGCATCATCAAAGCCTTTACCTGCCATAAGAATTGCACGAAATTTAGCATCCTCAGGGTCCATAAAGTGAACATCACCTGTTGCGCAAACAAGTTTTTCAAGTTTATCTGCTATATGTATAATTTTTCGATTTATATCACGGATATCTTCAATCGTTTTGATTTTATTGTACTCTTTATTTCTGTCCGGATTTTTCGCATTAGGGTCAGAATGAGCATCAATCATAAACTTGTTGTTTCCGTCAGGCTGAATTTCAAGATAGTCATAGAAGCTTGCAATCTGAAGGACTTCTTCGTCACTCTTTTCAAGAAGAATCGCTCTAATAAGCTCACCTGCTTCACAAGCAGAGCCTACAATAATTCCATCTCTTAACTCAATAAGCTTTGAGCGTGGAATACAAGGTCTTTTATGAAAATATGTTGTATGTGCAAGTGACACAAGCTTATATAAATTTTTAAGACCTGCTTTATTCTGCACAAGAAGGATAATATGATATCTTGGAAGACTTTGCCAAGGTGTTTCAGGATTTACCATATCATCAATAAGATAACCTTCAACACCGTAAATCAGTTTAATATCATCTTTGCCTTTACCCTTCATTGCATCAGGATAACCCTGTACATTACCATGGTCAGTAATTGCGATTGCAGGATGTCCCCAACTGATTGCGCGTTTAACAAGCTTATCAGCAGATGTCATACCGTCCATATCGGACATATTTGTATGTAAATGAAGTTCAACTCGTTTTTTCTCGGCTGTATCCTGCTTTTTGATTGGTGATACAGTATTAACTGCAGTTGCAGAAATAATATTTTCACCCGAATATTTATCAAATGACACTCGGCCGTAAACGATTACGGTCATACCTTCTTTAAGTGCATCAAGAAATGATTTTGCCTTTTCACAAGATTCAAAAATCTTTACTGTATATGAATATGTCTTGTCTGTAATATTAAAATTGATAATATTGTTTTTGCCATCACGGGTTGTTCGTACTTCAAGGCTGAAAACCTCACCCCAAACAGTAACTGCACCACTTTCAATTCCAACATCAATAAGAGACTGCATATTTCCTGTACGGATAAGACTTCCGTAAATTGGCTTTTGTGTTTCAAGATAAAGTGGAAAACCGTCTTTGACAACATGAGGCTTTGGCTCGTCAGGTTGAGTTATAACCTGTGGTTCAGGAATATTTCTTTCACGACGAATTTCTTCGTCAGCCTTTTTCTGCATACTATCAATTGCTTTTTCAGTATTGAAGTCATTTTCCTGGCAAAGAGTTACTGTATAATCAACGCCAAAAATACCTTTTATTATTCTTTCAATTTCTTTTTCACAGTTAGCAGATGAAAGAATTTCTTTTCCACCCTTTTTAAGGTTAATTTTTAATTCTCTGCCTGAAACTTCATATTCTGCATTATTAAAATAACCATTTGCAACAATTATTTTATCCCTAAGAATTTCCACAACCATAGGCATATATTCTGTGGTAAAGCCTGTTCTTGATTCGTCACAAATAATATTTATATGTACACCGACAGCCCTTGAAAGAGTACTTTCAAGAACTTGGATTCTTTCATTTTCAAATTTTTTGTATGGTTTTATAGTGAGCTTTGCACTCATCTTTTCGTGGGAAATCACAAACCCCACAATTTCCGCCATAGAGAAATCAAGATTTTGTGCCCAGTCAAAATACTCACCAAAAAGTGATTTAACTATCGCCATATATCTTTCACCGTTATAATTTTTCTATTTCCTTTAAAAGTTCATCCACAATTTCGTTTTCGTTTACTTTTTTAAGTACTTCACCGTGTTTGAAAATAACACCGCAACCGTCACCACCAGCAACACCGATGTCAGCTTCCTTTGCTTCACCAGGGCCATTGACAACACAACCCATTACTGCAACTTTAATTGGTTTATCATAATTTGCAAGTGCTTTTTCTACTTTTTCTGCAAGACCGATAAGGTCGATTTTTGTTCTTCCACAAGTTGGACAAGAAACAATTTGTGCACAGTCGGTTTTAATCCCTGCTGCCTTTAAAATATCATATCCTGCTTTTACTTCAGTAACAGGGTCAGCAGTCATTGAAACTCGGATTGTGTCACCAATACCGTCAAGAAGAAGTGAGCCAATGCCGATACTTGATTTTACAAGTGCCATATTGTGTGTACCTGCTTCTGTAACACCTAAATGTAACGGATAATCACACATATCGGCAACAATTCTGTATGCTTTAACCATTTTCTGCACATCAGAAGATTTAATAGACACAACAATGTCGTTGAAATCAAATTTTTCAAGAAGCCCTATATGGTACATAGCACTTTCAGCCATAGCTTCAGGTGTTGGTGAGCCATATTTTGCTAAAAGATGCTTTTCAAGTGAGCCCGAATTCACACCAATTCTGATTGGTACATTATGAAGACGACATGCATCAGCAACTGCCTTTACCTTGTCATCATCACCGATATTACCAGGATTGATTCGAATTTTATCAACACCTGCTTTAACGCTTTCCAAAGCGCAACGATAATCAAAGTGAATATCGGCAACAACAGGAATGCTGACTGCATTTTTTACTGCATATAAAGTTTTAACAGCCTCAGAATTAGGTACAGTAAGACGAATAATCTGACAACCTGCTTTTTCTAATTCAACAGCTTGTCTTACATTACCCTCTGCATCCTCCGCAATAACATTGAGCATTGACTGAACAGATATTGGGTTATCGCCACCGATTTTAACATTTCCTGCCGTTACAACACGGCTTTTTCTGCGTTCTATCATAATCACACCATCTTAGTTCTTTATAAGATTTAAAATATCATTAAATGTTACTATCACCATTAAAAGCAACAGCAGTACAAGTCCCGCACCGTGAACATATCCCTCATATTTCGGATTAATCGGTTTTCTTCGAATTCCCTCAACTGCAAGGAAGAAAAGTCGTCCACCATCAAGCGCAGGTAATGGCAACAAGTTGAAAATACCGATATTTATTGAAATAAATGCCATCAGAGTAAGTGCAGATATAAGGTTTGCCCTACTTTCAACCGCTGAAGATGTTATATCTGCAAGAATATTTACCGTACCAACAGGACCCGACAAATCAGAAAGTCCGAACTTCCCTGTCACAAGGTCAAAAAGACTTAACCACACAAGTCTGCCGATTGATGCCGTCTGCTTAAATGCATTTGATATTACATTGAAAAATGTAGGTTCAACACCACGGATAATAAAGTCATATTTTATAAGTGTATATCCTTGTTCAACGGTTGTTTCAAACTTAACATCTGAAAGTTCAACCTTTTTGCCATCACGACGCACAGTCATATCATAAATACCGTCTTCACTTCTTGTCATAAGGAAAGAGATATCCATATCAGAAAAAACTCTGTGACCATCAATTTCGAGAATCTGGTCACCGATTTCAAGTCCTGACTGTTGGCTTACAGCGTTTTCTTCAAAGCTATGAATCTGATTTGTACCGATTAAATCTTCCATTGAAAGGCAGGTCGCAACTATCACAACACCTAAAATCAAATTCATAATTGCACCTGCAGCCACAATTATGATTTTCTGCCATACTTTTTTATTGCCAAAAGCATTTTCATCCGTACTTTCTTCATCTTCACCCTCCATACTTACATAACCACCGATTGGAAGAAGACGAAGTGCATAGGTCGTATCTCCTTTTTTCTTTTTGAAAACTGCAGGACCCATTCCCAATGCAAATTCATTAACCTTTACTTTAAAAAGCTTTGCGAAAGTAAAATGTCCCAACTCGTGTATTGAAATAAGAAGTCCGAAAAATAAAATTGCCACTAAGAAAGGCCATACCTTTGCCCAGATTTCCAAAAAATTCACCACTATTCTGCGTATTTGATAACTAACTGTCTTGCGAGAGCATCTGCCTCATAAACATCGTCAACTGTGTAAGTATTGACTTTTGGTGCTTCGTTCATAACCTTTTCCACTAATTCAGCAATCTGCAAGAAACCGATTTCACCTTTTCTGAACATAAGGTTTGCCTGTTCATTTGCTGAATTTGCAAATGCAGGATAAAGTCCGCCGCGTGTAATTGCTTCACGACATATATCCATACATCTGAATGTTTCGTAATCAGGTTTATAGAAGGTCAAAGTACCAAGCTTTGTCAAATCAAGTTCACCTGTAAGAGATTCAATTCTTTCAGGATAAGTAAGAGCGTATTGAATAGGAATTTTCATATCGGGAAGTCCCATTTGTGCTATTACTGCATTATCATCATACTCCACAGCAGAATGAATTATACTTTCTCTGTGCACTACAATCTCAATTTTTGAAGGAAGAACATCAAAAAGCCATACTGCTTCAATAAGTTCAAGTCCCTTATTCATCATTGTAGCAGAGTCAATGGTTATTTTTTGTCCCATACTCCAGTTTGGATGCTTAAGAGCGTCGGCAACAGTCACTTTTTCTAATTCTTCTCGTGTTTTGCCGAAGAATGGTCCACCACTTGCAGTTAAAATGATTCTTTTTAATGCTTTATTTGTAGGTTGTCCCTGTAAGCATTGGAAAATTGCAGAATGCTCTGAATCAACAGGAAGAATGTTTACTCCCTTTTCCTTTGCATTTGTTGTAACAAGAAGACCACCTGCCACAAGAGTTTCCTTGTTAGCAAGTGCTATTTTTTTATTAGCATCAATTGCTGTGAGGGTAGGCTTTAATCCCGCCATACCAACAACAGAATTGATTACAGTATCGGCTTCGTCAACACCTGCACATTCACAAACACCTTCAATTCCTGAAAGGACTTTTGTGCCTGTATCAGCAACACGGTTTTTAAGCTCTTTTGCAGCATTTTCATCCACCAATGCAGCAATTTTCGGCTTGAATTCACGGATTTGCTCTTCTATTAAATCTACATTAGAATATGCCGAAAGCGCGGACACAGAGTAGCCGCACTTTCTCGCAGTTTCAAGGCTCTGTGTACCGATTGAACCGGTTGAGCCTAAAATACTTAAATTTTTAGTCATTTTATATTGACACCTCGAAAATGTTGAATACTACATAGAATGCAGCAGAAACAAACATAATACTGTCGAAACGGTCCATAATTCCACCGTGACCAGGAATAAGATTGCCAAAATCCTTTATTCCGTAATTACGCTTGATAAGTGATGCTGTAAGGTCACCACACATACCAACAACAGATGTAATTATTGATGCCACAACTATCGGAAAGTAATTATGAACGGGATTTTCAAAAATAAAATTATCATAAACTGCATAAAGAATTACATTTGCAAGGATACAGCCTAAAACACCACCAACTGCACCTTCAATTGTCTTTTTAGGACTGATTTTCGGACAAAGCTTATGTTTACCAAGAAAACTTCCTGTAAAGTATGCAAATGTATCTGTCATACAAGCTGAGAAAAGAATAAATAAAATCAGAAAAATACCATGTGCATTTGTATATCCCTTATCAGGATAGTACAATGCGATATCTCTGAAATACATAAGTCTTGTAAATGCAAACGGCACAAACAACGAAGATATTACCACAAATGAAATATGTGAAAATTTTGTTTTCTCGTGATTATGAAGCATTAAGAAACAAAGAATCAAAACATAAATGATTATAAGATATTCTGTTTTAAGGTTAAGAAATTCTAACTCTCTTAAATAATGTCCGTACTCATAATAAACAGGGAACAATATTGAAACTGCAACACTCAAAATCATTACGGGTTTATTTTCAAGTCCGCTGGAACGATTAAGCTCATATGTTGCCATACCACACAAAAACATTGCGAACACAAGGAAAAACCATGTGTGCATAAACACAAGTGCAGAAATCCCGATTGCAGTCCACAAAAGACCAAATATTATTCGTTTTGCCATAAATATCCTCTTTTCGTCTTTCTTTTTATACTCCACCGAAACGTCTGTTGCGTTTTTCAAACTCCCTTAGTGCTTCACAAAGATTTTCCTCTGTAAAATCAGGCCATAAAACATTTGAAAACCAGAATTCTGAATACGCCGACTGCCATGTAAGGAAGTTTGACAATCTGTACTCACCGCTTGGTCTGATAATCAAATCAGGGTCTGGAATATCCTTTGTATAAAGACTTGCTGAAATCATATCTTCGGTAATATCCTCAGGTAAAATCTCGCCATTTTTTACCTTCTGCGCAATTTCTTTTACGCCTTCTGTAATTTCGTGACGACCACCGTAATTGATAGCAAGATTTAAAACAACCTTTGTTTCATATCTGCTTTCATTTTCAATATGCTCCATTAAAGCCTGAATATCCTCAGGAATTCCTTTTCGGTCACCTATAAAACGAAGCGCAATTCCTTTTTCTTTGTTTTCTTCTTTTCTTTCTTCTGCCTCGTTAAGATATTCTCTGAACAACTGCATAATAGCATCCACTTCTTCCTGTGGACGCTTCCAGTTTTCAGTAGAAAAAGCATAGAAAGTAAGGCACTTCACACCGACCTCAGCAGCAAACTCGCCGATTTTACGGAATGTTTTTGCACCCTCAATATGACCTTTATATCTTGGTAAATTTCTTTGTTTTGCCCATCTGCCATTACCATCCATAATAATGCCGATATGTTTTGGTAAAACAGAAAATTCAGGTATATTCTTTTCCATCATATTCTTAAAATAAGCAAATCAGGGCGGAATTATCCGCCCGCAATCTGATTATATCTCCATAATCTCTTTTTCTTTTTTGTCTGCTACTGTATCAATTTCTTTGATGAAATCATCAGTAATCTTCTGAATCTTTGTTTCAGCGTTTTTCTGGTCATCTTCAGTAATTTCGCTGTTTTTCTTCATTGCCTTGATTTTATCAATAGCATCACGACGAATTGAACGAATTGCAACCTTTGATTCTTCTGCAGTCTTGCTTACATCCTTACAAAGCATCTTTCTGCGTTCTTCTGTAAGTGGTGGGAATGTAAGACGAATTACCTTACCATCATTCATTGGAGTAATACCAAGGTCAGAAGCCTGAATTGCCTTTGAAATAGGATTAATTGTACTAACATCCCATGGCTGAATAACAAGAATTCTACCTTCACTTACTGAAACAGCAGCCATCTGCTGAATTGGTGTTGGAACTCCGTAATAGTCAACCTGAATTTTATCAAGAACAGCAGGAGTTGCACGACCCGCTCTCATACCTGCGAAATCTTTTTCAAGAACAGCAACTGTCTTGTTCATTTTTTCTTTCATTGCGTCAAATACTGTATTCATAAATCTGTCTCCCTTTTTTATTTATTGATTATTTTTCGTCAACAACAAGTGTTCCCACAACTTCACCCTTAACAGCCTTAACCATATTTTCAGGCTGCTGAAGATTGAAAACAAGAAGTGGAATTTTATTATCTCTGCAAAGTGATGCTGCTGTACTATCCATAACAGCAAGTCCCTTGCTGAGAATATCCTGATGAGTAATCACATCATACTTGATAGCATCATCAAAACGATTTGGGTCTTTATCATAAACACCATCAACATTTGTAGCCTTAAAAATAATATCAGCATCAATTTCGGCTGCACGAAGAGCTGCTGCAGTATCAGTTGAGAAGAATGGGTTACCTGTTCCGCAACCGAAAATTACAACTCTACCCTTTTCAAGGTGACGCTTTGCACGATGACTGATGTATGGTTCAGCAATTTTATTCATTTCAATAGCTGTTTGAACTCTAACAATAACACCAAGCTGTTCAAGTGAATCAGCAAGTGCCAATGAATTCATAACAGTTGCAAGCATACCAATATGGTCAGCTCTTGTTCTGTCCATATCCCCACTTGAACGACCTCTCCAGAAATTCCCGCCACCAACAACGATAGCAACTTCTGTACCCATATCCGCCATTTCCTTAATAGCAGAACACACACTGTTTACAGTATCAAAATCAAAGCCATGTTTTTTGTCACCAGCAAGCACTTCACCGCTGACTTTTAGGAGTACTCTTTTTTACTTTGGTTCCATAATAAAACACCTCCGTGGTAATCCCAATTCACCGATTACCATATTTAGTATATTTTACATTAAAATCACTCTTATGTAAAGAGTATTTTTGACAATTACTGCGTAAATTATTGCACAAAAGAAAAAGGCAGGAAAACCTGCCTTTTCAAATTATTAAAGAATGACTGAAATAAGGAAAGTAAATGTTGCAATAGCGGCAACAAAAGGAGCAAGAATCGGTGCAAGCGGGAGAAGAATGATTGAGCCTGCAATGCCTGCTGCGACCTTAATCCACATTGTACTTTCTGCTTCTGAAACATTCTGCCAGCTGAAATAGACATCACTACCATCCATACAGAATGAGTCTACGCTCATACCGTCTTTTGAAGTGCTCATTTCAAGACCGCATTCTGCAAATCCGTCCGCAACAAGTGCTGCCATTTCTTCATCCTTGAAGGTAATTCTGCCTGTAAGACGAAGCTCGTCTGCCGGTTCCTCCTGTCTGAGGTGACCATTTTTGAAGCCTGTGCACCACCAATAATAATCATAAGGTCTTGTGAATTCACGATTCCAATTTCCTTTGGTATCCTCATGCCAAAGAGTCATTTCCATTTTAAGCCAATCCTCTTCGTCAGGACAGTTGAACATTGTGAATGCGTTGATACCCTTATCAGAATGAGGACGGTTATAAACTCCTATTTCACCGCCATAGAAAACGAGTCCGTACTGACCTTTCCACAACTGTATCATCCAATCCTTTTCTTCATAGGTGAAGAAAATACGAATATAATCATATTCAAGAAGAAGATACGGTGATACATAGTCGTAAATTCTGCCGAAGCCGAAGCCATGCTGCCATGCTTCCTTATCGTTCGTATAATAGTAGTCATCAATATAGCTATACTGATAGCTCAAAACCTGATTGTTTTCAAGCAAATTTTTCAAAACAGAGTTGCGTTTTACAACATTTATCGCAAATTCACCTGTAAGAACTTCACCGTCAACCTCTGTCTGAGCATAAATCACAGCCTTACCCACACTGACGCCCTTAACTTTGCCGTTTGAGTCAACTGTTGCTATACTATCATCAGATGAACTCCATGTAATTTCAGGCTGAATATCCACATTTGTTACAGTAGCAGTCATCTGAGCTGTTTTTCTTTTAGCTACAGACAGACGGTCACTCTGCATTACAAGAGCATGACCTTCACTTAAAGCTTCGTAACCATTATCAGTTGCAAAAGCATTAATTGGTAAAACTGATACAGCCACAATCACAACAAGCATAATTGAAACAATTTTAGTTGCAAATTTTTTCATAAATAACCCTCCTGAAAAATTGTTTGAATATTCTAACACCTGTGGTAAATTCTGTCAACGAAAAATTTGTAGACACTCACTATTTCTGCAAAAAATTATGATTGACTATTTTCGCATAAAGATATATAATTATTTAACGCATTTTATCCTTGAAAAACTATTTGTGAGGTGCAAAAAATGGCGAACATGCCTTTTAATATTGAAGAAATATGCGAAAAATTTTCAATAGACGGTCACTTTACCGGATATGAAAAAATCAACAACGGGCATATAAACAGTACATACAATCTTATTTTTGAAGAAAACGGAGAAACATTTAAATATGTTCTTCAGAAAGTTAATACAGTAGTATTTAAGAACCCTGACGGTCTTATGAGCAATATTGTTGCCGTTACAAAACATATTGCAAAGAAGAACGAGGAAAGAAAAATTGACAATGCTGAACGCAGAACTCTTTTCTTCATTCCTTGCACAGACGGAAAATATTATTACATAGACAAAAATGACAATTGCTGGCGTCTTTACGTATATGTTGATGACGTTTATACATGTAACACAATCGATAGCGAAGAGGTTTTCATGAATGCAGGTGTTGCATTTGGTGAATTCCAGAATCTTCTTTCTGATTTTGACGGTTCTTCTCTTTTTGAAACAATCGAGAAATTCCACAATACTGCTTCTCGTTTTGAAAATCTTAAAAAAGCAATCGAAGAAAACAAAGCAGGTCGTCTTGATTCTGTAAAGAAGGAAGTTGAATTTGCGCTTGCACGCGAAAATGATACTCACATTCTTGTTGATATGATTGCTGAAGGCAAGCTTCCACTTCGTGTTACTCACAATGACACAAAGCTTAACAACATTCTTTTCGATAACATTACAAATCAGGGTATTTGCATTATTGACCTTGACACTGTTATGCCTGGTCTTTCACTTTATGATTTTGGTGACAGTATCCGTTTTGGTGCAAATACTGCAACAGAAGATGAAAAGGACCTTTCAAAGGTAAGTCTTAGTCTTCCACTTTATGAAGCTTATGTAAAGGGTTATTTAAGCAAGGCAAAGGATGCACTTACAGACCTTGAAAAAGAGCTTTTACCATTTGGTGCAAAGATTATGACCTACGAATGTGGTATCCGTTTCCTTACTGACTATCTTAATGGTGACGTATATTTCAAAATTGCACATCCTGAACACAACCTTGACCGTTGCCGTACACAGTTTGAGCTTGTCGCTGATATGGAACGCAAGATGGAAAAGATGCAGGAAATTACAAAAAAATATTGCTGATAAAAACACAAAAATTTTGCTCCTACAAAACATCGTAGGAGCATTTTTTAACTTAATTTTGCGAAAAGCTTTGGCAAATATCTTTTTACAATATATATCATTCTTCCTGTTCCAAGACAAAGGAAACTGCTTTTTGTACGAAGAACTTTTGCTAATATTCCGATATATCCGTTACCCTTCATATGATTTGACAGATTTTTATATCTTTCTGTTTTTAAAACCTCATTAAAAAAGTTTTTTCGTTCTTTGTGTGACATTTTTGAACGCTTATCACAATTTCTTTCAAGTGCTGAAAAAAGGTATCTTGTATATCGCATAGCTAAGAATTCAAGATTTTCTTCACTTTGCATTCCCCAGTAACCGAGCTGTGAATATAATCTATCAATTTTCACCATTATATCCTGATAATATGTCGGTATAAAGCTTCCTGTTGTACTACCAACACGCTTGACATAGTGATATGGTGCAAAGCTTAAAAGATTACAGGATTGAGCATTCATAAAAAAATCAATATTGAAAATAATATCTTCATTGAATCTCATTCGCGGGAAAACGGCTTTAGTTTCTTTAAGATACGAAACATTATACATTTTGTTGCAGGGATAACCATATAAATCCTTTGCTTCAAGCTTAAGGATTTCTTCACGCAATTCCTTTTGATTCCCTATTATCTTTTCTTCACAAGATACTGTTTTTGTGCCTTTTAGCATCCCATTGTCATTATAATACTCTTCAATCATTCCAAAAACGACTGCTTGCGCAGGGTTTTCCCTTACTGAATTCACAAGAGTTTCAAGCATATTTTCATCAAAATAGTCGTCACTGTCAAGAAAACAAAGATATTCACCAGAAGCAGGAATCATAACTGTATTGCGAGCAACAGCTACACCCGAATTTTTTTCAAGATGAACAACCTTGACTCTTTCATCCATTTTCGCAAACACATCACAAATTTTGCCACTTTCGTCAGGTGAACAATCGTCCACAAGCAACAATTCGAAATCAGTAAATGTCTGTGACAATACTGACATAATACTTTTTTCAATATATTTTTCCACATTATAAACAGGCATAACAATACTAATAAAAGGAGTCATAGTGTACACCTCCGTTAATTTGAATTATAATCCATAAACTTATTATTGTCAAACAACATCAGTGTATTACAATACAGTTACAACTCTTGAAAAAAATGTAATATAATGATATAATGTTTTATCTATATAAAGACTCTACGAAAGTGAGATTTCTATATGAAACGATTTTTTAACGATGTAAAAAAATTCTGGAACTATACCGTTTATGCAGTTCAATCAGATTTAAAAGCAGAGGTTGCGGGTTCATTCCTCAGTTGGATGTGGTGGATTCTCGACCCATTGCTCTATATGCTTGTTTATTCATTCGTTGCTGTTTTTGTTTTCAACAGTAAAGAGCCATATTTCCCTGTGTTTGTCTTCATCGGTCTTAATGTGTGGACTTTTTTCAGTAAAGTTGTAAAATCAGGTGTTAAGCTTATTCAAGGAAAGAAGAGCATCGTAACAAAGGTTTATATCCCTAAATTTGTTTTTATATTCGATAAAATCGGTGTATTCGGCTTCAAGATGTTTGTGTCATTCGCACTTACTGCTGTGTTTATGATTTTCTATCGTGTACCTGTCACATGGAAGGCATTATGGATTATTCCACTTTTCTTATTGCTCTTCATTATCACTTATGCAGTTACAACCGTTATCACTCACTTTGGCGTATTTGTTGAAGACTTACTTAATGTAATTACAGTTGTTTTACAGCTTGGTTTCTATATTTCAGGTATTTTCTATTCAATCGAAACAAGAATTCTTCCAAAGAGCGAAATCCTTGGTACAATCCTTATAAACTGCAATCCTATTGCACTTATTATGACAGATATGAGAAATGTTCTTCTCTATAACGGTGAGCCGCATTACATTTCTCTTGCAATCTGGGCAGTTGTGGGAATTGTGATTTCTGCAATCGGCACAAGAACTATTTACAAACACGAAAACAGTTACGTTAAGGTTATTTAAGGGGTGAATGGAATGTCAACTACTGCAATTTCAGTAAAAGATGTAAAAATCAGATACCGTATGCTTAATAAGGTGTCATTTTTCAGAGCATTGATGTCACCTAATAAATTCACTAAAACCGAATATTTTGAGGCTGTAAAGGGTGTTTCTTTTGAAGTGCCAAAAGGTCAGATTTTAGGTATCGTTGGTAAAAACGGTAGTGGTAAATCAACTCTCCTTCGTGCTATTGCAGGTATTTTTTCACCTGACGAAGGCGAAATCGACCTTCACGGCAACTCTATTTCTCTTCTTTCAATTGGTGTTGGTTTCCAGAATTCTTTGACAGGTCGTGAAAACATTTATCTTTCAGGTATGCTTTTAGGCTTTTCAAGAGAACAGATAGAAGAAAAAATTGACCAGATTATTGAATTTTCTGAACTCGGCAAATTTATTGACCGCCCTGTAAAATCATACTCAAGCGGTATGTACTCAAAGCTTGCATTTTCAATTACTGCAATTCTTGAAACAGACATTATGCTTATTGACGAAGTTTTATCCGTTGGTGATGCTAAATTCAAGAAAAAGAGTTATGCTAAAATGAAGGAACTGATTTCAAACGAGGATAGAACTGTACTTATCGTTTCCCACAGCTCTGAAACAATCAAGAACCTTTGTGATAATGTTCTCTGGATTCATGACGGTGAAATGAAGATGTACGGAACAACAGAAGAAGTTCTTCCAAAATATGATGAATTTATGAAATAAGCTATGAACAATAAACCAATAGATTTTGTCATTATATGGGTTGATGGTAATGACCCTGAATGGCGAAAAGAAAAATCAGAATATGACAGTTCAGTTGTAACAACAGCCAATAGTGAAGTACGATTCCGTGATTGGGATAATCTTCAGTATTGGTTCAGAGCTGTGGAAAAATATGCTCCTTGGGTTAACAAAATTCATTTTGTTACCTGGGGGCATTTGCCAATTTGGCTTGATACAACTAACCCAAAATTAAATATTGTAAATCATAAGGATTATATTCCTGAAGAATATCTTCCTACATTCAGCTCACATACAATTGAATTAAATCTTCATAGAATCGATGGTCTTGCTGAACAGTTTGTATATTTCAACGACGATATGTTTTTAAATAAGCCTGTTTCTCCTGAAGACTTTTTCAAAAATGGATTACCTTGTGATACTGCTGCTGTTCATTGTATTTATTTTGCAGATGACAGTGCAGGACACTTCCATGGTGCAGATATTGAAGTTATTAACGACAATTTCAACAAACAACAATGTATAAAACGAGATTGGAAAAAGTGGTTTGACCCGAAAAACGGACTTAAAAATGTTATGAGAACAGCTCTTCTTATGCCTTGGCCATGGTTTCCTGGAATGTATTGTCACCACACTCCATCCTGCTTTTTGAAATCAACTTTCGACAAAGTATGGGATAAAGCATATTCTACCCTTGATGAAACTTGTCGCAATAAATTCAGAAAAAAGGGCGATGTTAACCAATGGGTTATGAAATATTGGCAGTTGGCTGAAGGCAATTTTTCAGTAAGAGATGCTTCTTTTGCACAATGCTACCATATTGATAATGAAATGTTCAAAGAGCTTTGTAAGGAAATCGATAACAAAGCACATTCTATGATTTGTATTAACGATACTGTAAATACTGAAAATTTTGAAGAAAAGAAAAACACCATAATTGAACTTTTCGAAAAAAATCTTCCCCAAAAATCTGCTTTTGAGAAATAATGAAGGTGGTTAAATGAAGAAAAATTTTATATGGCTTTTCGGCGAAAATTTAGGAAGCACAGCAAACAACAACTCCTTTTATTTCTGGAAACAATCTGTATCAAAAAAGGATGACATTGACAAATACCTTGTTTTGAGTAAAAATCAAAGTAATTTGAGTGTTTATAACTCTCTTTCTTCATACGAAAAAAAGTTTGTACTGTGGAAAAACAGTGCAAAACATTTTGAAATATATTATATGGCTGATATGTTCTTTGCTTCTTTAAGTTATAAGGATATCCTGCCTGATAAAATTCTCGGTAAAAGCCTGAACTTTCTTATCACAAAGCCATTAATTTATCTTCAGCATGGGACTCTCGGCATAAAAGCAATTGGTTATAAGGGTGATGCTTATAACAACAATATGTTCCGTTTTGTTTATTACAACAAAAATATCAAGGACACATTTAAAGAGAAAAATCAATTCAGAGATTACCAGCTTTATTATGGCATTTATCCACCAAGATATATGGAACTAGTAAAAAGACATTTTGAGTATTCAAAAGAAAAGAAATCAGAAAAAAATATTCTCTGGTTCCCTACTTGGCGTGAATATTTTGGCAAAAACTATAAAACAGAAATCTTGCTTTTGCAGATGAAGAAAATTCTCGAAAACGAACAGTTGGCAGACTATCTTGAAAAAACTTCTTCTGTATTTACCGTTTGTCTTCATCAATTTTTTGACGAAAGTAAAATTGCATATTTAAAAGAAAATATCAAAACTGACAGAGTAAAGCTTGTCCACGCAAAAAATGTTGATGTGCTCGACGAATTGGCTCGTAATGATGTGCTTATCACAGATTATTCCTCTGTTGGATTTGATTTTACAACGCTCAACAAACCTGTAATTCTTTATCAACCTGATTTGGAAACATACCTTAAAGGCAGAGGTCTTTATTGTACAATTGAAGAATTACAACAAGTATCAATCTCAAAATCAAAAGAGTTAATAAGTGTAATCACAAATGAAGAATATGATATTAACCCCTTCTTCCGTGAAAGATTACCAGAAGAAATTGATTATGACTATATTCTTAACGGTCATCACATTGACCGTATGTATAACGAATTTTCAGAAATACAGAGAAACAAAATCACATTTTTAGGTTACAACTTTTATGGAATTGGCGGTACTGTCTTTGCAACTCGTTCACTTGCAGAAGCATTACTCGAAAAAAATTATCTTGTACAATTAATTTCATTAAAAGGATTTAAGAAATTCAATAAAATGCCTTATGGCTTACAATTAACACCATTATATGTAGATGGCAGAAGAACAAAGACAGAAATAATAAAACGACTAATTCCAAAAGTAGATTGTTTTTATGGCAACTTGAATTTCGATTGTTCAAAAGCAAATTTATGGCCATATGCAAATATTGCATTAAAACAAACACTCAAAAACTTAAAATCAAAAACACTTGTTTCAACAAGGGAGTCACTTCACCTTTATATGGCTGAAGAATTATCAGAGCATATTGAAAACAAAATTTATTTTTTTCATTGTGCCTCAAGTGTTGTATGTGACTTGTATCCTGAAGCATTTAAAAAAATATCAAAGGAAAAATTACCAAAGGTTGTTTTTGTAACTGACGAAAGCAAACGAGCATACAAAACAGATTTGGATTATGACAATTATGAACAGAGTCTTGTTCTTGGAAATGCGCTTGAAATCAGCAGAAGTGTTGAACGAGATGATATTAAGACAACAAACGACGAAGAAAAAAATTCTTTTGAAGGTATGTATCTTGTAAGAATAAGTCCTGACAGAAAGCCTGACCTTGATAATCTTTTGGGATTTGCAAAATTTCTTAAAGAAGAAAAACAAGAAAACATACGAATCAATGTTTACGGTAACGGTAGTTATCTTAAAGAATTCCTTGAAATTATTTATGATAATGAATTGGAAGATTATATAAGATACTGTGGCGAAACCAACAATCCAAAAGAAGAAATGAGCAAATATGATGCCGTTGTTGACTTTACTCTCAACCATTCTTTTGGTATGCCATATATTGAGGCGATTCTTAACGGTAAAATGCTTTACTGTGCTGATAATATTGCTTCTCATGAAGTGCTTAATGGTATTGACGGATGCATTTATTCTTCATATGAGGACTTGCTTCAAAAAATTAAAGACTTCAATAACATTACGGAAGAACAACTTAAATTTAATTATGATAAAATCTGCGAAACATATTCAAGAAGTGTTCTTGCAGACAAATTCATAGAATTCATTAAAAGATAAAGGTGATTTCAAATGATTTTTGATACATTGGAAAACATAAAAAGTTACGAAGGTTTAGGCAGAGTTTATACTGCTCTTGAATTTCTCGCAAAAACTGATTTTTCAAAGGTTGAATTAGGTAGATATGAACTTCAGGGTGACGATATTTTCTATATGGTACAGCGTTATGAAACTGACCCTGACAAGACAATTTCTGAAGCACATAAAAAGTATATCGATATTCAATTTATGGTTGACGGTGAAGAAATTATCGGTGTTGCGCCTTTTTCTTGTAAAAAAAGAGAAACAGAAGCAAAACCAGAAAATGATGTTTGGTTTTATGACTGTAAAACTGAGCCATTGACACTAATTAAAAACAGTTTTATGGTGCTTTATCCAAATGATTTACATTGTCCTGGTGTTGCAGTCAATAATGCAAAGACCTGTCACAAGGTTGTAGTAAAGGTTAAGGTGTAATTATGGCAAAAGGAATGGAATCATTAAATCAACTTTACAGAATTGGCTGTGGCCCATCAAGCTCACATACTATGGGTCCTGAAAAAGCTTGTGTAATTTTTAAAGGCAACAATCCTGATGCTGACGAATTCAAAGCTATTCTTTACGGTTCACTTGCAAAAACGGGTAAAGGCCACTGTACTGACTCAGTTATCGAAAACACACTTGCACCTACTCCTTGTCGTGTTGAGTTTGATTTTGATAAAACAGATATTGAGCATCCTAATACGATGGAATTGTTTGCATATAAAAATGGTGAACAAGTTGATTTTATCCGAGTTTTCAGCGTTGGTGGTGGTCGAATTGAATTTGAAGGCAGTTCATCAGCAAAAGAACCTATTGTTTATAATTTAAGCACCTTTCAGGAAATCAAGGATTATTGTAAAGAGAAAAAATATCGACTTTGGCAATATGTTGATGAAGTCGAAGGAGAATACATCTGGGATTATCTTGCTAAAGTCTGGAAAACAATGAAAAATGCCATTGAAACAGGTATTGATGACGAGGGTATTCTTCCAGGCGGACTTGAAGTACAGAAAAAAGCCAAGTACTTATATAATATGGAGCATATCGGTGAAAGCGCTGAAACAAGAGAAAACAGAGAAGTTTGCTCTTATGCTTTTGCAGTAAGTGAACAGAATGCATCAGGACATAAAATTGTTACCGCACCTACCTGTGGTGCTGCAGGTGTGCTTCCTGCTGTGCTTTACTATATGCAACTTAAACACGGTTACACAGACCGTCAGATTTTACAGGCTTTGGCAACAGGTGGCCTTATTGGTAATCTTGTTAAAACAAACGCATCAATTTCAGGTGCAGAATGTGGCTGTCAGGCTGAAATCGGTACTGCTTGCGCTATGGCTTCAGCCGCTCTCGGTGAACTTTTTGGTCTTAAACGAGGTAAAATCGAATATGCTGCTGAAATTGCTATCGAGCATCATTTAGGTCTTACCTGTGACCCGATTTGCGGTCTTGTTCAGATTCCTTGTATTGAACGAAATGCCGTTGCAGCAATGAGAGCAATCAACGCAGTCAACCTTGCAAGTTTTTTAAGTGAAACAAGAAAAATTTCACTTGATAGTGTTATTACAACAATGAAAAAAACAGGTATGGATATCCACGCTGCATATCGCGAAACAAGCGAAGGTGGACTTGCTACTTTAGAAATATAGGTGAATAATATGGCATATTTATTTGTACATTTTAAAGAAAAAATAACACCAGACGGTGAACAGGTATATTTCAGCATAAGTCGTGACGGACTTAACTGGGAAAAGGTTAACGATGGCAATCCTATGCTTACTGCAAATCTTGGTGAAAAGGGCTGTCGTGATATTGAAATTGTAAGACTTCGTGACAACAGCTTTGTAATCCTTACAACAGATTTGTGTGTTGCAAATCGTTATGATGAAAACTTGCAATTAGACTGGTCAAATATAAACCGTACAGGCAGTAAATGTCTTCGTATGTGGAAAACAAAAGACCTTATAAATTTCAGTGAAGAAAAGCTTGTGCATTTTGGTCGTGATGATTTTGGCTGTATGTGGGCACCTGAAGTTTTTTATGACGAAATAAATGACGAATACCTTGTTCATTGGGGCTCAACTGTCAAGGAAGACAACTTTAAGCATATGTCGATTTATTGCTCTGTGACAAAGGATTTTGAAACATTTTCAATGCCTAAATTATTCTTCACAAAGGATAATGAAATTCTTGATACTCATATTCGTAAAATTGACGGTGTTTATCATATGTTCTATAAAAACGCACACAATCCGTCAATGAATATGCACGCGACAGCAGATAATCTTTATGGTCCATATAAACACGATGAAGAATTTGAAAAATATATGGAAAATGAAGTTGATAAGCCTGGCTCGTACGAAGCAGGAACAAGCTTTACTTTGCCTGACGGTAGATGGTGTATCCTTTTTGATTTCTTCGGTTGCGAAAAAGAAAAAATGGGATATGTACCGTTCATTTCATCAAAACCAGGTGATATGAATGTTACTCGTTGTCCTGATTTGTTCAGTTTTCCGTATGGCTTTAAGCACGGTGGCGTAATTGAAATCACCGACAATGAATACGAGAGACTTAAAAATATGTAAAAAATAACCGTAGGATTTTTTCCTACGGTTTAATTTTTATTCTGCAGTTTGCACAGGCTCGTCAATTGATTCCACAATCATTGATTTCTGCATTTCTTCTCTGTGCTTTTCTGTTCTCTCATCAAGCCATGTGATAATATCTGAATGAACTTCATCACGATTAATTTCGTTGAAAATCTCGTGTCTTGCTTCTTCGTAAATCTTCATTGTCACATTTTTATGACCCGTCTTTTTAAGCATTTTGTAAACTTCTTTAACGCCTTTTCCATAGTCACCAACAGGGTCCATTGAACCTGAAAGAAGGTA
This sequence comes from Candidatus Fimenecus sp., assembly GCA_045631075.1. Taxonomy (GTDB): domain Bacteria; phylum Bacillota; class Clostridia; order Oscillospirales; family Acutalibacteraceae; genus Fimenecus. The sequence continues at coordinate 24,863 of JAZQUC010000078.1, forward strand.
AATCGGCATACTCAACGGAACGGTATTATACCAACGACGGGATGAAACCTGTTTAAGAGTCATAAACAAAGCCTTCATACCACTTACAGTGTATTGATATCCACACAATTCGTCTTTAATGAACTTGTCCACTTCTGCTTCATCGCGTGAAACCCAGTCACACTCAGTACGCTTTTTAGTCTTTCTGTTATATGCACCAAACGCCATTGTGTTAAGAATATCCGAACGATATTCAGGACCATTCTGTTTAATGAGAGTGTTTGCAAGATGAAGACCGATACCAAGCATAGGATTTTCGCCACTTGTACCCGTATAGACAACACCGTCAAGAAGATAACCGTATTTTGCAGTGTATTTTCGTGCAATAAGGCTACCCATACCGTGACCTACCATATAAAACGGCAAATCAGGATATTCACTCTTTGCCATATCGGATATTGTTTTTAAATCTTCAACAAATGTTTCTTCACCGTCTTCACCAAAATAACCCAGCATATCGCGGTCAGTAATTGATGAACCGTGTCCCACATGGTCACTTACGAAAACAGCATACCCAGCCTTGCAAAGTTCAAGGGCAAAGCGTGAATAACGGTTTGAATATTCCGCCATACCATGAGAAATCTGCACAACTCCTTTTATTGAGCCATAGTCAATAGGTGCTGCACTCTGGGCAAATATTTCGCATAATCCCGATGCTGAAAGAAATGAATATTCTTTAGTCAAAAATTCCAAAAAAATCACCTTTCACATTTAATCTGTTCATATTGTAACATAAATTTATATAAATTTCTACATTAAGTTATAAAGTTCGTGTTTGCATAACATATTGGAGTTTATAGGGGAATTGTAGTGGTTATGATACTCCTTGGCTCCCCTGAAAGGGGAGCTGGCGAACGAAGTGAGACTGAGGGGTCTGTTCCTTGATAAATAAACTAACTGACACACTTTACAAACCCCTCTGTCACCTTGCGGTGACA
>JAZQUC010000079.1:0-20497 GCA_045631075.1 Candidatus Fimenecus sp.
TATAAGTTGCACCAAGTGCTCTGTCAAAAAGGCCATAACCAGGTTTACCTGTTTCGCCCCAAATCATTCTACCGTGGTCAGGACGAACATAACCATCAAAGCCTGTATCTACAAGTGCCTTAACTACTTCATACATATCAAGGCTACCACAATTTGAAATATGTCCGCTTTCCTCAAAGCTTCCGTCTTCCATAATCAAAATATTTCTGATATGCATAAATGCAATTCTGTTCATTGCACTGTATTTTCTAATCATTTTTACTACATCATTTGATGCAGCACATCCTAACGAACCTGTGCAAAGGCAAAGGCTGTTTGCTTCACTATCAACAAGACTTAACATTCTGTCAATATTTTCTTCACAAGTGATAATTCTCGGAATACCAAAGATTGGGTATGGTGGGTCATCAGGATGAATTGCCATCTTAACACCACATTCTTCAGCAACAGGAATAACCTTTTTGAGGAATTTTTCAAGATTTTTCCAAAGACCTTCTTCACCAATTTCACCATAAGCTGAGATTAATTCTCTTACCTCATCCTGAGTATAGCTTGCATCCCAACCTGGAAGATGAATATCATCCTTAAGTGGGTCAAGACCTTTCATCTGTTCCCAATACATAACAAGACTTGTTGAACCATCTTCTGCTTCTTTGTCAAGCTGTGTACGAGTCCAGTCAAAAACAGGCATAAAGTTATATGTTACACACTTAACACCATATTTTGCACAACGACGAATGTTTTCACAATAAACCTCTAAAAGCTCGTCAACATTTTCTCTGCCGAGTTTAATGTTTTCGTGCACAGGAATTGATTCAACAACATCAAAAACAAGACCATTTTCCTCGCACTGTTTTACCATTTTTTCGATTGACTCTTCTGGCCAAACCTCACCTGGCTTTACATCATAAACTGCACTGACAATGCTTTTCATATTTGGAATCTGACGAATGTACTGTAATGATATTGGGTCACTTTCACCATACCAACGGAATGACATTTTCATAAGTTTTACCTCCTTATGTTTTCGTTATATTTATTTTACCATTGAAAAAAATATCGTTCAATGTAAATGTTATAGTTATTATGGGAATTTTTTATTGCTCCTCAGGAAAATTCTCATCATTTTCCCAATATGCAACATCAAATTCGTCTTTTTCAGGGTCATAAACATCCCACAGCTCGTGTTCAAAAACTTCAGGCTGTGACGGACATTCTGCTATTGCTTCAACTTTCATTCCCCTTGACCAGATTGACGGGTCGATTCGAATTGTATAACCACAACAAGAAGGTGTCAACCATTCGTGCATAGGTGCTTCAGGAAGTGCATAGGTCTGCATAAGTGACATAATAACGCCACCATGAGTGAATACGGCCGTACTGCTAACTCCTGCCTTAATTACACCGTCAACAATCTTTTCAAAACAATCGCAAATTCTGTAATTAAATCTGACCTGACTGTCACCAAATGGTGCTGCCTTATTAGGATTTGAGCCACTGAGCCATTCTGCAAAATCTTCATCATCCTGCAATTCTTCAGCAGTCTTACCTTCAAATTCACCGAAATCATACTCTCTTAAATCATCAAGTACGATAGGATTTTTGTCAGGATATATTTCCTTTGCTGTTTCAATACATCTTTTTAAAGGACTTGAAAAAACAGCATCAACCTCAGGGTATTCACCATAATTTTTCATTATATCCTTAAGCTGTGCCATACCTTCTTCACATACAGATTCATCCGTATGACCGATATATCTGCCCTCAAGGTTACCTTTTGTGACAGCGTGGCGTATTAAATGAATTTGGTAAGTTTTCATATTAGTTCTCCCGAAAATTTGTAAATTAATACAATATACAATTTGTTTAATATATTATATAATCTTTATACTTTAAGTATAAGGAATGTTTATTTATGAGTACATCTGTTTCCACACGACTTGTGTCATTAAGAAAAGAAAAAAATTTAAGTCAGAAAGAAGCTGCCATAGAACTTGGTGTTTCACAGGCCTTGCTTTCACACTATGAAAAAGGAATCCGCGAATGCGGTCTTGATTTTTTATGCCGTGCATCCACATTCTACGATGTGAGTACCGACTATCTTTTAGGACTTACTGAAAACAAGATGATGTCCGATGCTCTTTTCGTTGAACACGAAATCCCGCAGGACAGCGAAATGCGAATGAGTACAATTTTCCGTTCATCCGTTTATCTTATGGACAGGCTTAGTGCATATGGTCGAAATCATTCAAGCAAAATCAGAACAATTTATGTTTTGACTATCTATAAAGTTTATCTTACTGCACTTGCTCAGGGTGCTATTCCTAACCACGAGCTCGCTCGAAAAGAGTTAGCGCCATATCTTACCACAACATCAATTGACCATATTATAAATTCATTAGTCTTTGACGGTGATGCAAAGCCTAAACGAAACGAACAGCTTCCTAAAACAATGGATACCATTATCAGGGAAGCAGCACGAATAATCGAAAAAGAAGTAACAAGAGCATATAAAGTTGTATCAAAGTAACTCTTTATAAATAAGACTCTTTTTAATTCCCGTTTCTGCCGCTATCGTTTTTGATGCCTCGTTAACGCTGACACCCTTGTCCACAAGTTCTTTTGCAAGTAACACAGCCTGTTCTAATGTAACGGGCTGTTTTTCTTTTGTTTTTTCCTGACCTGCAAGAATAAGAACATACTCACCTCTTGGGTTTTCAACCTCAAAATAATCAATAGCACCTTGAAGGGTTGTCCGCATAACAGTTTCGTGAATTTTTGTAAGTTCTTTAACTATGGCAATCTGACGGTCCCCAAAATACTGGTACATATCCTTAAGTGTTGCCTTTAATTTATGAGGTGCTTCGTAAAAAATCATTGTTCTTGTTTCATTTTTAAGTTCTTCAAGATGTTCTTTACGACTTGGCTTGTTTGTACTTAAAAAGCCTTCGAATGTAAATCGTCCGCTTTCCATACCGCTGATTGCAAGTGCTGTTGCAAATGCAGTAGGTCCTGGAACAGACTCAACAGGAACACCCTTTTCGTGGCAAAGGTAAACCAGGTCCTGTCCAGGGTCGGAAATACAAGGCATACCTGCATCCGTCACAATAGCACAGTTCTCTCCGTTAAGAAGTCTTGAAACTATCATTTCACCGCGTTCACGACGGTTGTGCTCATAATAGCTTACAAGTGGTTTTTTTATATCAAAGAAATTCAGTAATTTCTGTGTAACTCTTGTATCTTCTGCCGCAATAAAATCAACAGATGCTAAAATTTCTTTTGCTCGTGGAGAAAAATCGGACAAATTTCCGATTGGTGTTCCTACAACATAAAGTTTTCCATTCATTTGTCCGTATCACTCCTTATTTTCTGTATTTCTCGGTAATTTCAAGCATTTCATCTGTCAATGTACCGTCATCGTTATATGCTACCAAGTTACCTTCAACTTTTAATCCGTTTTTTGCACCGCGTTTACCTTCAATAAGCACAAGCCAAGGTTGAGTATCACCTTTTTTTGAAACAAAACGCAAGGTTTTTGGTTCAATGCCGTTTTTGCGCATTGAATACATGACATCAAAAACTCTTTCTGGTCGCTGACACATACAAAGTTTTCCACCAAATTTTAAAAGTCGTGATGCACTTTTTGCAATATCGTCCATATTACAAAGGGTTTCGTGCCTTGCAATAGTCGCAAAATTCTCGTCGTTTTTTATTCCACCGTTCTGGATTTTATAAGGTGGATTCATTGTGACAACATCAAAGCTACCTGCTTTTAAATCATCAATATCCTTTAAATCTCTGTTAAGCACGGTGATTTTCTCAGTTTCGTTAAGCGAAAGTGAGCGAAGCATCTGATTACAGCCTGCTTCCTGAATTTCAATTGCAGTAATCCTTGAACATTTTTTATCACGAAGCCAAAGAAACGGAATTATACCACAACCTGAACCAAAATCACAGGCAACATCCTGTCTTTTGGGATTGGCAAAGTGTGCAAGAAGCATAGCGTCTGTACCAAAAGTATGTTGCTTTGATACCACAATACCTACACCGTCACCTAAATCTTCAATATGTTCACCATCAAAAAGACTTATTTTATCAGTCAACATAAATATCCTCAACATCTTCCATACTTCTGATAGTTGTTGTCATAAGTGAAAGAGAATCATCATTTTTAGGGAAAACAAGCACCTTAATAACAGATGTATCCTTGCGACGCTTGAATTTTAAATCCTTTGATTCCGTATAAACAACTTCCATTGAATGGATTGTTCCACCACATTGTTTAATTGTCTTTGTAATAAGCGGAATTTGTGTTCCGACATCTTTAATTTCAATGAAAAGAAGCTTACCAGCCGAACCACGGACAATAAATCTTTTAAGAGAGTTAAGTGTAAGATAAATGACTATGGTTGCAACAAACGCACCTGCGTAAAAACCTGCACCAACTGCAATACCGATACAAGCAACTGCCCAAAGAGATGCTGCAGTTGTAAGTCCTTTAACAGAAAAACCTTCACGAAGAATTGTACCTGCACCAAGAAAACCGATACCGCTGAGCACCTGTGCACTCATTCGTGTAACATCGCCCGTCATTCCTTGTTCATCATAAATATATACTGATGTGAGCATAACAAGAGCTGAACCGATAGCAACAAGAATATGTGTTCTGAACCCTGCAGGACGATGAGAATGTTCACGCTCAAAACCAATAAAGCCACTGAGAAGTGTTGTAATTAAAAGTTTTACAATTGCATCAACAGTAAATCTTAACTGGTCAAATTCCCAAAGCCACAAGGCAATGTTTTTTACTGATTCCCAAATTTCAGCCACCAAATTCATCTCCTGAATAAAATTAATCTATTTTACTTTTTTCTTGTGAGTGCAGGAACAGAAAGTATAACTGCCCATATAATCTGATAAATTCCTATTTGTAACGCACCGATTTGTGCCATATCTGACATAAATGTGAAAAGTGCAATAATTATTGCGCCTATACCAGATGCAATAAACTGAATTAATCTTGACGAATTAACAAAATTGTTGATTATAAATGTGCCGTGAAGTGCCGCCAACATAGATTTGATGCTACCGTTATGGATAATTTTTGCATCACTTCTGTCAGCAACTCTTGATTTTTCCTTTGAGAACATTTCACCCGCAACAGGATTGATAATCTTAACCACATTTGATGGCAACTGGAATTCGCGTTCAAGGAATTTTTCCGTGATATTTGCATCGGATGTTCTGAAGAAAATTGTAAGCCCGTCTTTTTCAAGTTCACGAAGATATCTTGCTGTTTCCTGATTTGCCTTATACACAACAACGAACATTGCTGCAATTTTGCCTTCAATAGCAAGATAAATAACATTTCTTCCGTTTGATTTGAATTTTTCTTCCAAATCCTTATCAGGTGTTTCAACATTGTGATGCACAAGAAGGTCACGGTTACCAACAAGAACACGATGATTGTGAATCCAACATGAGCATCCTAATTTTTCTTCATAAGCCAAAGACTCAACAGGAAGCAAAAGCTCGCGTTTGCCGATAATAACACCGTCAAAAACTTCTGCCATAACGCCGCCTGATGCAATGACAACTGACGCTGTATAAAGAATCGCCTCATCAATTCGCATCTTGTGGTACGTCTTCATACCCTCAATGTTGCATCCGCCCTGTTCAAAAGCATCACAAGCGTCAATAATGACACCGTTTGTGTTAACAGCATCGTCAACTGCACTGTAACCGTTAATCACAGCACCATCTTCGTTAATAAGCTTGTTTGTTGCACGAAGGTTAATTGCTGACAAAAGTCCTGCTGAACAAGGTAATGTCATTAAAAGTGTTGCAGTAAGAGTGCTTATTCCTGCAAAGAAATTACCGGTCTTTATAATTGAAATTACAGCAAGAACAAGACCTACACCCGCCATTACAGGTATTGTAATCTTACAAACAGGACCTGTAACCTCTGCAAGACGAGAAAGTTCCACAAATTTCTGTGGAAAACCAATTTTTGCAGAATATTTGATTTCAGGATTGCCGAGCATAAGACCTCTTGCAATCTCGTTTGCAGTATCTTCATCTGCAATATTTTCAACGCTGTAACAATTTGCCGCGTCTTCTGTTATAACATTAAAGTTTTCGCTATCGTTCTTTGAACGGATAAACTCACCTGCAAGCTTCATAATCATTGGTACAACTGCAGCACCTGTTGTGAGTCTTGCGACGGATTCAATGCTATCTGCTGCGAAAAATGCCACAAAGCATTGAATAAATCCTGCGATTGCAGAAACAGCAACAACTGTATCCACATTAAGGATTTTGCTCTTTATATTTTTATATGCTTCGATAAATGAGGTGTAATTCATTGCGCTTGCTATGATAAGCAATAACAACTGTACAATAACATAAACAAATTCATTGTTACCGTAAATCTCAAAATTACCGTTTTCCATACCTGCCACAAATGACAATATAGTCATAAGCAAGCATATTCCTGATACAACAGCAAGTTTTATAACAATAGATTTCTTCTCCATTGAGAAAACCTTTTTAACTGCATCCTTATCCCTTGGTCCGAAATATTCACGGACAACAGATACCTTCTGGCGTTCATATCGTCTTCTTACAGGTGGAGATTCTACTCTTTCCTTTATTTGCATTCCACCATTGACGAAACTATCAACAGCTTTTTTTCTGTTTTCACGAAGCTCTTTTTCAGCATCCTCTTCGGACTGTTGCATGATTTCTTCATCATCATTAAATCCGTCAAACATAATCTGATTATCTGCTTTTTCTTCCTGTGGGATAACCCTTGTGCCAAAATCTTCTCTTGTTTTTTCCTGTTCAAGCTCATATTCAGCAGGAACGATTGTAGGAACAGGTCTTATACCGTCTGTACTTTCTTCTGCTGAACCACTTTTTACAACAAGTCCCGGAGTTTCAATAGTTTCCTGTGGGCGTTGCATTCTGATTGCTCTTTGCTCCATTGTGTTTTCAAGCTTTTGAACCGGCTTGTTCATAAAGTGCTTTCTGTACTTTTCGTCTTCCATTGTGCTTGAATAAACAGGCTGAGCATCACCACTTGTTGCTCTTGCAACCTTATTTCCAAGATTATGTGAAATGTTCGGATTATATGCACCACGAATGTCAACTTCGTTAAACATTCTTGTTTTTTCGATAGAAATCTGACCTGTAACAGGCTTTACATCTTCCTCGTCACTATAACTTTTCACATCTTCTAAAATTTCGTCAATAACATCATCGGTAAAGCCCAACTGACCGTCATTATCCACAGAAACAGGAACCTCATCCTTAACAGGCTCAACAGTTTCTTCATCTTCAACATCAAATTCATTAAAATCAGTCACTCTTGACATATCGAATGAAAATGCTGATGCAGTTCTTTCTGTCTTTGTTGTTTCTGGTTTTGATTCTGAAACAGCAGAGCCATAAGCCGTAGAATATGAACCCACAGCCAAATCTGTTCCACCTATTTCAGCAAGAAGCGAATCAATATCATCAATAGAATATATTTCATCTGAATCATCTTTAAGATTTTTTGCTTTTAAATCATCAAGAATCTCATCAATCAAGCTATCTGAAATTTTATCTGACATAATAAAATTTCACCCCCGAAAATTATTTTGACATTTTGTCTTATCGTTTGTACGAGAACTCGTACATTAAAATTCCGCCTGCAACAGAAGCATTAAGTGAATTAATTTGTCCCTTCATTTTAAGTGACACAATAAAATCACACTTTTCACGGACAATCCTGCTCATTCCGTCACCCTCTGAACCGATAACAAGAACTGCTGCACCGTCAAGGTTAACTGAACGGATATCCTCGCCATCCATATCAGCACCGTAAACCCACATTCCTTTTTCCTTTAACTCATCAAGAGTTGAAGCAAGGTTTGGCACACGTGCAACCTTCATATATTCAAGAGCACCTGCACTTGTTTTACCAACGGTATAATTAAGTGACGCACTTCTTCGTTTTGGAATAATAATACCGTGAACACCCGCTGCCTCAGCAGTACGGATAATTGCACCGAGGTTGTGAGGGTCTTCAATTCCGTCACAAGCAACAATAAATGGTGATTCTCCTCTTTCTTCTGCCACTTGGAGAATTTCTTCAACAGTTGCATAATCGTGAGCCGCACAAATAGCCACCACACCCTGATGATTACTGTGACCACACATAAAGTCAAGTTTTTTCTTGTCAACTTCCTTTACAACAGCACCCTTGTCACGACACTGTCCAATAATTTTACCAACCGAACCACTTTTTTCTCCACGGAGAACAAAAAGTGTATCAATCTCACGACCTGACTTGATAAGTTCAGTTACTGCATTTCTGCCGATTATTAAATCTTTCTTTTTTTCTTCATTGAATAAATCCATTTCCAAACTCCTTTTGAGCATAATTACGGATGATAGTTTTTTAATAATTTATTATAACAAATAAAGCTTAATAATACAAGTAGAAAATCCTTGAAAATCAACAAAAAAGAAGCCATTTTAACAAGCACAGAGCAAAAGAAAAACAAAAATAAAAAGTGCTGTTGCATTTTTAATGTCGCATAAGCACTTTTATAGTTGTAATATGTAAATTTAATGTTAAATTGGAGTTTATCGGTGACATTGATTGGGTAATGCAACCTTGTAGGGGACGATGAGTCTCACCTGCCGGTTCGGTCGGTGCTTCTGCTTCGCAGAGGTGTCCACCGGACACCCGCACCCCACATCGTCCCGTTCCAAAGTATACTATTCACTTACTACGGGCGGATGAGACTCATCCGCCCCTACATTTATAGTCGATATTAATAATCAAATCATCCCGATAAATTATAATTTGTCGGGCCCCTCAGTCACCTTACGGTGACAGCTCATTACTCGCCTGTCGGCTCAGACAGCGCTAATTCGGCATCCACTGGATGCCCGCGCCCCATCAAGTGGGGAGCCTTTGTTGGCCTTCCCCCTTGAGGGGAAGGTGGCACGAGCAATGCGAGTGACGGAAGGGGGGGTACAATCGCAACGCAGTTCCTTCGTTCTGCACTCTGCACTTTGCGTTCTGCACTCATCCCTATAAGCTCCCAATTCAAACGTCTGTTATATTGCCGTAAACCTGAACTATTTCGAGTTTTTCACTTTCCAAAAAATCCTTTGGAGTAATGATTTTTCCGCTTTCAGGTGCAATATCCACACCACAAGTTAAATATGCAAACCACACAAGATGAGCACATTGTGTAGTTTTTAATTTTTCGTCAGGATTTCTGCCTGTAAATATGCCGCCTGATAAGGAATAATAAAGTCCTTTAAGGTTTTCTTCGGCGTATTGTCCTGCCTGATTCCGCACATCTTCACTTGCATTTTTTGGTCTTAAAACAGCCACCAAAGGATATTTTGTCCATGAGCCAACTAATGATGTATTTGACTTTTCACCTATCATAACCGCCTGAACGCCTTCGCCATTTTCTGCATCAGTTATGATCGTCGCGTGGCCATGACGCCAACCAAGGGAATGAATGCTCAAAGTGACGATAATGTCACCATTTTGCAAGTCGGCAAATTCAGGATTATAAATGTTTTCACCGTCCGTGTCAGTTATGTGCTCGTGACAAGCAAAAACACCTTTGCGATAGCAATAAAAATTTTTATCTTTTAAATAATAATCTCTGTATTCAGCTATTTTATCAGGTCTGCCGTCACTTAAAAGTTTATCAACGGCAGGTTTTCCAAGTCCTGATTGAGTAAAAATCTCGCTGTAATCGTCATCAGTTAATTGAATATTATTTTCAAACTTTCCAGTAATTTCAGACCATTTTTTGTCGTTACCAACAGCATCTTCATAGGCCAATTTGTCGGTTATTTCACTCAAAATAAAATCTGTACTGAAAAACACAATCAGCACAGCAAGAATGACTGTTATTACACGACAAATTTTATAAAAAATTCTATTTTTCACCAGTTTTCTCCTGCAATTTTTATCACTTATATTTTACCACAAATCGCTTGACTTTTCAATCTTTGTAATAAAAACACAGCAAAAGGGAAATCTATTCTTGAATGGAAGTGATTTTATGTCAACAACAAATAACGAATATAATAAAATGGCTGATAAAGCATCACCACCGTCACCAAAAATCAAAAATTGTATAAAGGCTTTTTTGTTTGGCGGTGGAATATGTACATTCGGTCAATTTCTCAACTGGGGATTTGAAAAGCTCAATTTTTCAGAAGATACTATCAAGGCACTTACACCATCCGTCCTTATTGTAATCGCTGCTATTCTTACAGGTATCGGTGTTTTTGACAAAATTGCAAAACACGCAGGTGCAGGAACTATTGTACCCATTACAGGTTTTGCAAATTCCGTTGTGTCTCCTGCACTTGAATTTAAAGCAGAGGGTATTATAATGGGTACGGGTGCGAACATTTTCAAAATTGCAGGTCCTGTAATCGCATATGGCACCTTCGCTGCAGTAGTTTATGGTGTAATATGTTACATTTTTCAGTTGTATTGATAAATTGAAGTTTGTCGGGGGAATGCAAATGAATAATGAATGATAAATAATTTCGGAACTGCGTTGCAATTATAAGAAGACCGATATGGTTGGAATGTAGGGGCAGGTCTCTGTGCCTGCCCGTAAGTTTATCTGTTAACCGCGGGCGAGCACGGAGACTCGCCCCTACAAGGTTGCATTACCATATAAAGGTCACCGATAAATTATAATTTACACAATAAAACAACGTGGCGAGGTGTATACCCCGCCACGTTTTTATTTCACATCTGTGCCTGTAAATCTTATAAGTTCAAGATTTGGTGCGTTTTCTGCGTCAATTGCTTTATTATAATCATCACAGATAGTTCCCCATTGTACAGATGATTTTTCGATAAGCACATTCTTTGCATTTCTTATAAAGAAACCACTATTCTTATACTTTTCAACACCATACTGAAGACAAGGTCTTAAATCATAAAGACCACAGTCCCATTTAGATGTTTTTGTCATTGTGACACTTACATTTTCAAATGTTACATCTTCAATCATATTTTCTTCTGTACCATGAATGAGCACACCGTTTTCACCCTTGCAAGTGATATTGCGGAAACGAATATTCTTGATTTTACCTGATTTTGTGTTTTCATCACGATTAAATGTTGTAATTACGATAGGCTCTGCTGTGCCCCACCAATCAGGACAGAAACGACGAGTTTCTACAATACAGTTTGAGTATGTAACATTTTCAACATTACCACCGTCACGAATCTGAATTGAAAGACCACGATTGCTTCGTGAAATGATACAATTATCAACGATAACATTTCTAAAGTCACCAACACCTTCTGTACCGATTTTAATCGCAGCAGATGTTGAAATAAGAGTACAATTTGCAATAATAATATTTTCGCAAGGACCATATTCAGCATTACCCTTTGATGTTTTAAGGCAGATACAGTCGTCAGCACATTCAACGTGACATCCTAAAATTCTAACATTTGTGCAATGGTCAGGGTCGATACCGTCAGAGTTTGCAACATCCAAATCATTGAGAATTCTGATTTGTGAAATAAGCACATCATCACAACCTGCAGGATGAAGTGTCCAGAATGGAGCGTCAACAATAGTTACATCCTTGAATGTGATATTATTACTCTTTTCAACATAAATAACTGTTGGACGAGGATAGAAATTACCTGTTACATAGTATTTATCCTTTCTTTCCACAAAAGCGTGACCATTAGCATCAATTGTACCTTCACCTGAAATTGTACAACCATCAGCCTCATAACCATAAATGAACACGAAAGATGGCTTTCCTGTAACGGGATTTCCAATCAACGCAGTTTTAGGGTCATTAATCATATTGCAAGGACGGATATAACCATCAATGTTGTCTGTTGCTTTAAGACGAGAACCTTTCTGCAAATGAAGTTCAACATTTTTCTTCATACGGATTGAGTCAGAATAATATGTCTTACCACTTGTAAGTACAACCGTACCTCCACCATTTTTTTCTGCCTTATCAATAGCAGACTGAATAGCCTGACAGTCATTATTCACACCATTACCAAGTGCACCAAAATCTTCAGGATAAAAAAATAACATAATGTGGACCTCCACTAAAATTTATGGAGCTGGTGACGGGACTCGAACCTGCGACCTGCTCATTACGAATGAGCTGCACTACCAACTGTGCTACACCAGCATATATAGTTCAAGGGTTATTATATTCTAACCATAAAAATTTTTCAAGTATTTTAATGCAAAACGAATCAAAGTGTGTTACAATGATAAAAGCAATCCGAAAGGAATGATAAAATGAAGAAAGTTGCATTTGTTACAGGTGGAGCAAAAGGAATCGGCTCTGCTATTGTTAAAAGACTTATAAAAGACGGATATAAAGTCGCATTCACATATAACAGTTCAGAAGAAAAAGCGTTGAATCTTTGTGCTGATTTAGGTGCAGATTGCAAGGCATACAAGCTTGATATTACCGACAGTAACGCTGTAAAAACTGTTATTGACGATGTCGAAAATAGTTTTGGTGAAATCTATGTTCTTGTTAATAATGCAGGTATTGCTGAACAAACACTTTTTACTGATATTACCGACGAAATGTGGCACAAAATGATAAACACAAATCTTTCAGGTGCGTTCTTTTGCAGTCGTGCAGTCCTTAAATATATGATTAACAGAAAATCAGGAAAAATAATTAACATTTCATCAATTTGGGGTGAAACAGGTGGTTCTTGTGAAGTGCATTACTCTGCATCAAAGTCAGGACTTATCGGTATGACAAAGGCACTTGCAAAGGAAGTGGGACTTTCAGGAATTACTGTTAATTCCGTGTCCCCTGGTGTTATATTAACTGATATGACAAGTCATTTTGATGAAGATACCATGAATGCACTCAAAGACGAAACACCACTTAACAAAATTGGTACTCCCGAAGATGTTGCAGGTGCAGTTTCATTCTTAGCATCAAAAGATGCTAACTTTATTACAGGACAAAACATTTCCGTTAATGGTGGAATGAACATATAATTTGAGATTATACATTTTTGTAGGGGACGATGCCTTCATCGTCCCGCTTTTTTATATTTAAACGACAACGGCGGGGTCAAGACCCCGCCCTACCATATAGCATTAAGTTGTTTTTTATATCCCAAAATAGTTTTTTGAATTGTTGAATGAAATATCTTCAACAACCTTTGAAAGGAATTCTGTATCGTTTGGATATTTGCCTTCTTCCACCAAATCGCCGATAATTTCACAAAGAATTCTTCTGAAATACTCGTGACGAGGATATGAAAGGAAACTTCTTGAATCTGTAACCATACCAACGAATTTGCCGAGAACACCAAGGTTTGCAAGTGTTTTCATCTGTTCTCTCATTCCGTCGTAGTTGTCATTGAACCACCAAGCAGAACCGAACTGAATCTTTGACTGTGCTTCACTGCTCTGGAAGTTACCAAGCATTGTACCAAGCACATAGTTATCCTTTGGATTAAGTGTAAAGAGAATTGTTTTTGGCAATTTGCCCTTAACATCAAGTGAGTCAAGGTATCGTGAAAGTCCATAAGCCAACTGATGGTCGTGAACAGAGTCAAAACCTGTGTCAGCACCGATTGACTTAAACATTCTTGCGTTGTTGTTTCTCATTGCACCGAAGTGAAGTTCCATTGCCCAACCAAGCTCTGCATATTTTTCGCCGAAGAACTGTAAAAGTGCTGTTCTGTACTGGTCAAGCTCTTTCTTTGTGAATTCACCACCTGCAAGTGCTTTTGTGAAAATTGCTTCAATTTCATCTTCTGTTGCAGGTTCAAAAGGACAGTATTCAAGAGCGTGGTCAGATGCACGACAACCCATCTCATTGAAAAATGCAATTCTTTTTTCGAGCGCTACAAGCAAATCTGCAAATGATTTGATTTCCATTTCAGCAGCTTTTTCCATAGCAACAATCCACTCTTTAAATGCAGGAGTGTCAATAAGGAATGACTTGTCAGGACGGAATGCAGGAATAACCTTACATTTAAAAGATTTATCTTCTGCCAATAACTTGTGATATTCAAGAGTATCAGCAGCGTCGTCAGTTGTGCAAACGCAAGCAACATTTGACTTTTCAATAAGTGAACGAGGAGTAAAGCCACCTGCTTTAATCTGCTCATTACATTTTTCCCAAATCATATCGGCAGTTTTAGGGCTTAATGGCTCATATATGCCAAAGTATCTCTGTAATTCAAGATGTGTCCAATGGTAAAGAGGATTACCAATACAGTATGGAAGGCTTTCTGCCCACTTCATAAACTTTTCATAGTCAGATGCGTCACCTGTGATATACTTTTCATCAACACCACAGCCACGCATTGCACGCCATTTATAATGGTCACCACCAAGCCATACCTTTGTAATATTTTCAAATGGCTTGTCTTCATAAATTTCCTTTGGTGAAAGATGACAATGCCAGTCGAAAATTGGTGTATCCTTTGCACCGTTTTCAAAAATTACTTTCGCAGTTTCAGTTGAAAGTAAAAAATCTTTACCCATAAATGCTTTCATAAAATCACCTTTAAATTTAAGATTATAAATTATTGTATCATACAATCGAAAAAAATAACAGTATTTTTTATTGTTTTAATTCTTTACATATGATAAAATTGACACATCAAATCAATTAAGAGGTATTAAATTGAAAATAGGTAATGTTGAAATAAACGGAAAAGCTGTTTTAGCACCTATGGCAGGTGTTGCCGACCGTGCTTTTCGTGAGTTGTGCGTAAGCTATGGTGCTGCATATGTTGTCAGCGAAATGATAAGCTCAAAAGGTGTTTCAATGGGTGACAGAAAATCAAAGGATTTAATGTTTTTATCCGAAGAAGAACGCCCTGCTGCTGTGCAGATTTTTGGCAACGACCCTGTTATTATGGCAGAAAGCATTGAATCCGTTATGAAGGTTAACCCACAGATTATTGACATAAATATGGGATGTCCTGCACCAAAAATTATTGGCAATGGTGGCGGTGCTAGTCTTGCGAAAAATCCACAGCTTGCAGAGCAGATAATCAAAGAGGTTGTTAAGGCTTCACCTGTGCCTGTAACAGTAAAAATCCGTGCAGGCTGGGACGAAAATTCAATAAATGCAGTAGAAATGGCTCAAAGAGCTGAAAATGCAGGAGCTTCTGCAATCACAATTCACGGAAGAACAAAAAAGCAGATGTACGCTCCACCTGTTGACAGAATTATTATTGCAGAGGTTAAAAAAGCAGTTTCAATTCCCGTTATCGGCAACGGCGACATTGTTGACGGACTTTCTGCTGCAAGTATGATTGAAGACACAAACTGTGACCTTATTATGGTTGGTCGTGGTGCTCTCGGTTGTCCTTGGGTATTCTCTCAAATCAATGCATATCTCGACCACGAAAGAATTATCCCTGACCCTCCTGTAACTGAAAAAATGAGAGTTATGATAAATCATATTCAAAAAATCTGCGAGTATAAAGGTGACTTTATCGGTATGCGCGAAGCGCGAAAGCACGCAGGCTGGTACACAAAAGGTCTTCACGGTGGTGCAAGATACCGTCAAGAATTGTGCAGTATTGAAAGCATAGAGCAATTACAGGAAATAGCATATAGAATCTGCGTTGAGAATCAGTAAATACATAAAAAAACTCCCTACGTTTGTAGGGAGTTTTCATTTTAGATTTAATGCGGACAGACAAGGATGTCTGTCCCTACGCGATTTTATTTTACGCTTATTTTGAGAAAGTTCCTTTCCAGTCGCTTGGTGGTGCGTCATAAAGCACACCGTCAAGGATAATATCAAGAATTTCTGCTATTTTTTCTGAGCCTTTTACAGGTTTGATAATTTTCTTTACACGCTTATTGAATAATGCCCACATAGCAAGATATTCAGGTGTATATGGGTCATATGGCTCGTCACCAACATATATATTTGTAACAGCTTCAAGAAGAAAATCCTTTACATTTCTGTCCTTGATTGAGTCAGCAACATATTTGCTTATACCAAACATCTTCCCGATTGTCTCAAAGGTTGCCTTCTGCAAGAATTTACCAAATGGCACAAGCACTTTTTCAAGCTTATATATCATTTCAGGTGTCATACTGAACGATGTTGAAAGCTCAGCAAGTTTAGGGATATCATAAGCCATTGAATCGAAAATTGCATTGAGGAATTCCTGAAAATTCTGTTTTGTATATTCGTCAACGGTCATTCCCTTTAAATCCCAATCGAAATTGTCAATCTTTACACTATCAACAATCACTTCTGTGTCTGTCATAACAACTTTTCGCATAGCATTTGGATAACCTACTGCAGAGCAAGTGTTGATATCGTAAAAGTCGTTACCCTTTGCTGTTGTCATTTTCGCAATATTCATCATATGAGTATGACCTGTGAAAACGAATTTAACGCCATTATCAGCAAGGAATTCTGATGTCTTTTCAAAGTCACCGAGCATATCACGACGGCTGAAAAGTGGATAAATAGGACTTGGTGGCAACACTGGATGATGAGTTACTGCAAAAATATAGTCACCGTTTGCCTTTGCGTCATCAATCTGTTCTTTAATCCATTCAAGACAGTCATCATAATAACCGCAGAAGAATTCGTCACCATCGTCATTAAGACAGAGTAATCTGTAACCATCCTGAAGCTTAACACAATATGAATGGCTTGGTTTATGTACTGAAATTGCCTCTGAAAGACCAAAATCGTGATAGATTTCAAGAAGTTCATCACGCTCTGTTCGAGTTGCTGTTAAAATATCGTCACCGACACATTTTTCAGCCTTACCTGTACCATTACCATCTTCGCGATAATAATCGTGTGTACCTGTTGTTACATATACCTTTTTCCCTGCATCCTTTAATCTTTGAAATTTAGGAATAAGCTCAAAATGGCTTTCCTTTGCACCATTACAAGTAACGTCACCAGTAATAAGGACAATATTTGTTTCAGTATCTTCAATAATCTTATCGAAATATGCGTCAATCATTGCGCCTGTTTCCTTGAGGCATTTCTGGTCAGAAAGACAGATTTTTTCAAATGCTTTTCCCTCTGTACCCAGTTCCAATGCATAATGATGCAAGTCAGTTATCTGATAAAATCTTAAATCTGCCATAACTAGTTACCATTCGCTCTCTTTTCGATAATATAATCGTGAACTTTGTCTGCAAGTTCACCGTAAACCTTGAATTTCTTTCTGAATACCACAAGTGATGCAAAGAAGAATACCATTGGCACACCAAAACAGATTATACCAATACCTGTTTTTGTTGTATCATTCAACACCTTTGCAGATGCAATCTGGTCGTTATAATTCATAAGACCGAGGCCACCAAAAAGTACAATTGTCTGTATTGTATAAGCCATTTTCTGCAAGAAGCCTTTCATTGAGAAAGTAATACTTTCGTTTCTTGTGCCGTTTTTGTATTCACCGTAGTCAACAATGTCTGCAAGGAAGATTGTCTGTGAAACGAACATTGAAGAAACACCGACAGATGCAAGAACATAGCAAACATCCATAATTACAACATTAAGTTTTAAAATAGGTCCTGTTATAAGCATAAGACCATAACCAGCAATTGCTGTTACAAGGGAAATTGTATATGTTGTTCTCTTTGTAAACCACTTTGAAAGCACAGGCACAACAAGAAGACCAAGCACAGAACCTACTGTACCGATTGTCTGGAAAAGTGACTGTAACTGTGAATTGCCCAATGAGTCTGTGAAATAGTAAACTGCAGTTGAGCTTGTAAGATACCAACCTGCATTTGAAAGCATTGCAAACACAATAAACACAACAAGCTGGTCGTTACTCTTGATAACATCAAAAATCTGTTTAAGGCTGAATTTTTTCTTTTCGCCATAAACAACATTCGTTTCTTTTGTAACGAGAATACAAACTGTTGCAAAAATTACAAGTGCTATACCACAGATACCTGCCCAACGGGAGAAACCAACTGCACTGTAACCCTTTTCATCTGTTATACCGCTTGAAAGCATAGGACAAATAATAGGAGTCAAAATTGAAATAATTCCCTGACCGATACCTGAGAATGAACGAGCAACTGTTGCAACAAGATTTCTTTCTTTTTCTTCACTTGTGAATGATGGCACCATTGACCAATAAGGAATATCAGCCATTGTGTTTGTCATACCCCAAAGGATATACATAACACCTATATAAATGTAAAGCGGAAGTCCACTCATACCGAATGATGTGAACAAAAGAAAAAGAACAACTGCGTTACAACAAGCACCAATTAAAATCCAAGGACGATATTTACCCATTTTTGTTTTTGTGTTATCAACAATAGTACCCATCATAGGGTCGTTGATTCCGTCCCAGATTCGTGCAATCGGTGTAATAAGAAGCAAGAAGCCCGCTTCAAGACCAAGAACACTTGAAAGATAATATGAAAGATATGAATAGAACATACCATAGCTCAAATCAAGGCCAATAGCACCTATGCCATATCCCAATGCTGTTTTAAAAATAGAATTAGTTTTCTTTGCCATAATCCAATCTCACCTCATCAATTTTTGCTTTCAGTTCATTTTCAACATCAGCAAATTCTCTTGAATAATCACCCTGTTTTTCCTGATATTTTGAAAGTGCAAGGCTTAAAACACCTGCTGTAGCAGTAACAAAAGGCACTATTTTTGCAATTTTTATTACTGTTTTAACTGCTTTTTTAGCATCCATTATTTTTCCTGCCTTTCGTCATATTCCTTAAGATATTTTTTTGCAAGTACGGCATCAGACTCATAATCTTCGGATACAAGTCCTCGCTTCTGATGTGTTTCTGCACCTTTTCCTGCAAGGATAATTACTGCTGTATCCTTAACATCTTCTATTGCAGTTTTTATTGCAGTTTCACGGTCATAAATGATTTTATACTTGTCTTTACCGCCTATATCGTCAATATAGCCTGCAATTTCATTACAGATATCTTCAATTCTTTCTTCAGCAGGGTCATCTTCTGTAATATACACAAAATCAGCCATTTCACCACTGACTTCTGCCATACCCTGACGACGGACAAGAGCCTTATTACCTGGACAACCGAAAAGGATTGAAACAGGTCTTCCCTCATATTCCTTTTTCATTGAAGAAATAATTGTTTCAAAGCTCAATTTATTGTGAGCGTAGTCAACAATTACTGCAATTTTCTTGTTTTTGCTTTCGTATATTTCCATTCGGCCTTCTGTTTTTGCTTTATAAAGACCGTTGTAAATATATTCAGGTGAAATTCCTAACACATACGCAACGCCGATAGCACAAAGAGCATTATCCACATTGAAAAGACCAGGCATTGAAAGTCTGAAATCACTTTCAAATTTATCAGTTTTAACTGAAAATACTGTTTCCGAATTATCCTTACGAATATTATAGCCATACACATCAGCATGTGGATTTTTTGTGCTGAATGTAACAACTTTCTTTGCATTCTTTGAGCACTCAACAACTCTTTCACTAAGGTCAGAATCAAGATTTATAACTGCTGTATCACATTGAGTAAAAAGCTTCATCTTTGATGTGAAATAATCTTCAAAATCAGGATGCTCGTTTGCGCTTATATGGTCAATGCCTATATTGAGATAACAACCGATTTTAAATTTTACACCTTCTGTTCTGCCATATTTAAGCGCCTGTGAAGAAACTTCCATTGTGAAAAAGTCTGTACCACTTTTTACTGCGTTGTAAAAATGCTTATGAAGTTCAAATGGCTCAGGTGTTGTAAGTGTACTTGGTTTACGAACAATACCATCAAAAATTTCAAGTGTAGATGCAAGTCCACTTTCTTTTTTATTATTGTTTTTAAGATGTTCATCAAGAATGTTTTTAATATAATAAGCAGTTGTACTTTTTCCTTTTGTTCCTGTTATGCCGATTAAATTCAGTTTATCCCAGGCATTTTTATAAAAGAAATTTGCTGTGGAATACAAAGCCTTTCTTATATCAGAAACAATGATACACGGTGCATCAACATCATATTTCTGTACAGAAACATAAGCTACGGCACCCTTGTTTATTGCATCACGCAAAAACTGTTCCTTGAAATGTGCGCCCTTGCAGAAAAACAATGTGTTTTCTGTTACTTCCTTTGAATTGTAAGAAATACTCTCAATCTGCACATTTGAATAACAGTTGTGTTCAACCAATATGGAATTTTTTTCAAAAAGGTCAATGAATGACTGTAACTTTTCCATTACTTCCTCCGAAAAAAGATATATATTATATGATACCACATTAAAATTTTATATGCAATAAAAATGAGTACGATTATAAATTGGAGTTTGTCGGGATGTTCGCGTAGTGGCAGGCTTCCATGCCTGCATTATCAGTGCAGAACGCAAAGTGCAGAGTCCAGAACGAAGGAACTGCGTTGCGATTGTACCCCCTTCCGTCACTCGCATTGCTCGTGCCACCTTCCCCTCAAGGGGGAAGGCCAACATAGGC
>JAZQUC010000080.1:0-3247 GCA_045631075.1 Candidatus Fimenecus sp.
GCAAAAAACTATGAAAGTACAGTTTACAGAAACCGTATTGAGAGACGCCAACCAGTCACTTATTGCTACAAGAATGCCGTTCGCTGATTTTGAACCAATTCTTGAAACACTCAATAAGGCAGGTTACTATTCTCTTGAGTGCTGGGGCGGTGCTACATTTGACTCATGTCTTCGTTATCTTAATGAAGACCCATGGGAAAGACTTCGTAACATCAAAGCTAAGTGTCCTGATACAAAGCTTCAGATGCTTCTTCGTGGTCAGAACCTTTTAGGTTATAAGCACTATCCAGATGACGTTGTTAGAATGTTTGTTAGAAAGAGCATTGAAAATGGTATTGATGTTATCAGAATTTTCGACGCGCTTAACGACGTTCGTAACATTCAGGTTGCAGTTGATGAAACAATCAAAAACGGAGCAATTGCATCAGGTGCTATTTCTTATACAACTAGCCCTGTTCATACACTTAAAAACTATGTTGCTCTTTGTAAAGAAATGAAGGAAATGGGTTGTAGCACAATCTGTATCAAGGATATGGCTGGTGTTATGACTCCTGTTGAAGCTAAAGACCTTGTTGGTGCTATTAAGGATGCAATGCCTGAAATGCCTGTTATTCTTCATACTCATAGTACAACAGGTATGGCTTATATGACTATCCTTAAGGCAGTTGAAGCAGGTTGCGATGTAATTGATACAGCAACATCTTGTTTCTCAGGTGGTACTTCACAGCCTGCAACAGAAACAATTCATGATGCACTTATTGGTCTTGGATATGAAACAGGTCTTGACAGAGATGTATTAAAGGCTGTTAATGACCACTTTAAGCCACTTCGTGACCAGTATCTTTCATCAGGACTTTTAAAGGCAAAGGCACTTGTTACTGATACAGACGCTTTGACATATAAAGTTCCTGGCGGTATGCTTTCAAATATGATGGCAAACCTTGAAGATATGAATGCTCTTGATAGAATGGAAGAAGCTCTTCTTGAAATTCCACAGGTTCGTAAGGATATGGGTTATCCTCCACTTGTTACTCCTCTTAGCCAGATGGTTGGTAATCAGGCAGTTACAAACGTTCTTGTTGGCGAAAGATACAAGAATATTTCAAAGGAAATCAAGGCTTACATCAAGGGTGAATACGGTAAGGCACCTGGCGAACTCGATGCTGACCTTCTTAAGAAGGTTCTTGGTGACGATGAACCTGTTACATGTCGTTTTGCTGATACACTTGAACCTATGTTTGAACAGACAAAGGCTGAACTTGGTGATGTAGCTAAATGTGATGAAGATGTTCTTTCATACATTGCTTTCCCTGCTCAGGCTGAAAAATTCTTTGATGCAAGAGCTGAAAAAGAAAAGAATACATTTAAATATTCAATTAAGAGAATTGACTAAGGAGGACATAAAATGACATTATCAGAAATTCTTAGTGTTTCTGCTACAGGTTTTATTGTCGTTTTAATCGTTCTTATTCTTCTTGCAGTTATTATTGTTATGCTTTCAAAGGTAATTCGAATTGTTGAAGGCGGTGCAAAAAATGATGCAACAGTTACAGAAAAGGTAGAAGAAACACCGAAGGTTGAAGTTAATACTTCCCCTGCTCCAGTATCTGCTCCTGAAGTTGTTACTGCACCTGTTCAATATTCGAATGGAGTTACACTTTATAAGACAGATTATAAGACTGCAGCATCAATTATGGCTATTGTTAGTCACGAAAGCGGTATTCCACTTGAAAGACTTAACTTTAGTTCAATCAAACTTGATGACTCTCTTGAACTTTATAAAACTGGCTTTAAAACAGCAGCATCAATTATGGCTATCGTAAGCCATCAGACAGGTATTCCACTTGAAAAACTTGTTTTCAAGTCAATTAAACTCTGTGACACACCTGAACTTTACAAAACTGACGAAGAAACAGCAGCTAAAGTAATGGCAATCACAAGCAAAGAATCAGGAATTCCTCTTGAAAATCTTGTTTTTAAATCAATCAAACTTATTGAAAAATAAAGGAGAAAATTAAAATGAAATATGTAGTTACATTAAATGGAAATGATTATGAAGTTGAAGTAAACGAACTTAACGAAGCAGTTGTTACTGCTGTTGTTCCATCAGCAGCTCCTGTAGTTCTTGCTGCACCTGTTGCTCCTGTAGCAGCACCTGTTGCAGCTCCAGCTCCTGTTGTTGAAGCTCCTGCTGCTCCTGCAGCTGCTCCTGCTCCAGCACCTGTTGCAGTTGGTGATGGTACTAAGGTTACTGCTCCAATGCCAGGTACAGTTCTCGCAGTTAACGTTTCTGCAGGTCAGTCTGTTAACGAAGGTGATGTTCTTTTCATCCTTGAAGCTATGAAAATGGAAAACGAAATCGTTGCTCCATGCGCAGGTACAGTTAAGCAGGTTATTGCTACAAAGGGTGCATCAGTTGCTACTGACGAAGTTCTTGCTGTTCTCGGTTAATCCGAAGGAGGCATAATATGCAAATTATTGATGCTCTTATTGAGCTTTTCAATCAATCTAATTTTGTTAACCTTCCATATCAAAACTGGATTATGATTGGTGTTTCATTCCTTCTTCTCTATTTAGCTTTAGTTAAGAAATTTGAACCATTACTTTTAATTCCGATTGCTTTTGGTATGCTTCTTGTTAACATTTATCCGGAAATTATGGCTGACCCAACAAACATGTCGTTCGTTGGTGATAACAATCCATTTTCAAATCCGGATGCACACTGGTATGACTCAGGTGTTCTCAGACTTATTTATGCCGGTGTTAAGTCAAGTATTTTCCCATGTCTTATCTTTATGGGTGTTGGTGCAATGACAGACTTTGGTCCTCTTCTTGCGAATCCATCCAGCCTTTTACTTGGTGCTGCTGCACAGTTAGGTATTTATGTTGCCTTTATCGTTGCAATGCTTTCAGGTCAGTTCACACCTGAAGAAGCAGCGTCAATCGCAATCATCGGTGGTGCTGACGGTCCTACTGCAATTTTCCTTACAGGTAAACTTGCTCCTCACCTTTTAGGCTCTATCGCGGTTGCAGCATATTCATATATGGCTTTGATTCCTCTTATTCAGCCACCAATTATGAAATTGCTCACAACTAAAAAAGAACGCACAATCAAGATGAATCAACTTAGAACAGTTAGTAAAGCTGAAAAGATTATTTTCCCAATTGTTGTTACAGTTATCTGTGTTCTTATTCTTCCTTCAGTTGCTCCCCTTCTCGGTTTCCTTATGCTTGGTAACCTTTTCAA
>JAZQUC010000081.1:0-3964 GCA_045631075.1 Candidatus Fimenecus sp.
ATAAAGTCCGTCAATGTCAGAAAGTATGATAAGTGCATCTGCATTAATAAGCTTTGCAACAATTGCTGAAAGTGAATCGTTATCACCATAAACGATTTCTTCAACTGCAACGCTATCATTTTCATTGATAACAGGAATTGCACCAAAATCAAATAATTTGTTGAATGTATTTATAAGATTATGTCTTCTTTCATCATTTTCAACGTCACTTTTAGTTATAAGCAACTGACCAACTGTATGACCGTATTCACCGAAAAGCTTGTCATACATAAACATCAATTCACATTGACCAATAGTTGCCGCAGCCTGTTTTCCTGCAGTATCAGCAGGCTTTTCCTTAAGACCTAACTTACCAACGCCAACACCGATTGCACCACTTGTAACAAGAGCAACTTCAATTCCTGAATTAACAATATCAGAAAGCACGCTGACAAGCTTGTGCATTCTTCTTATATTAGTTTTTCCTGTGCTGTATGTAAGAGTTGATGTACCAACTTTCACAACAATACGCTTAACATCCTTTAAAACTGCCATAATCACGCCTTCTCACTACAGAAAAGTTTAATCATAATATTTTATCACATATTTTTAGGTTTAACAACCACTTTATTATAATTTAACATACAAAAACCTCGTAGCAGTAGTGCTACGAGGTAATCTTATATGATATTTACCATGCTGTAAAACCTAATGAATATAATGTAACTCCTGTACCTGTGTATTTAAGATACTCTTCCATCACTAATAAAAGTATTGATGTTGAAGATGCAGTCACTTCTTTTGCATTTTGAGTAGTTGTCCAACCATCATTGTACGTAATATATACATTTGGAGCAGCATCCGAAAAAGTTGCAGTATATATATATCCTGAGGTTACAAGTTTCTTTGAACTTGAATACATATTTGTTGATGTCATCACATCTTGCTTTGACTCTCCATATCTGTATGTCATAAACACCGTTGTTTCGCCTTGATTTTCAACGGGAATGTCACATGCGAAAACAAACTTGTCATCTTGAGTATAATAATACATAAACGTATCAACACCGCTTATAGTTCGCATTACACCATACACGCCGTTCTCAAGTACTTCGCCTCTCGCCATTATGTAATTTTTAAGTTTCTGGTCTGCTCTGTTAGATGGCCCTGTCTTATCTACATAAACCTTAATTTCAACGCGTTTATCATAACCCTTTGCATATACCTCAACTGTAGTTGTTCCATTTGATTCAGGATATATTGTAAGTGGTATGACATCACCATCCCATTCTCCCCATTTACAAGATGCTATTTTTTCATCTTCTATTTCGTGAACAATAGTATCAGCACCAGTCATTGTAACATATACAACTACTGGAGAGTTCTTAATATATACCTGGGTATTACTTACTGTAATTGAAACACTATCCTCTTTATCAGCAGAATATTCACCGCAGTTTTCACACACACCATCAACATAGTTATGGCCAAACGCAAAAACTACCTTTTCATATTGTGAATCACAATACATGCAACGCATCTCTGAAACGCCATTTTCTGTGCATGTCGCTTCTTTTTTTATTTCATATAATCCATATTCATGAGCACATGCTCCAGAAGGTATTTCTGGTGCCGGAATAATTCCTGCAACACACTGCAAGATTATTCTCGCATCAACTGCGCTAATCTTACCATCATAATTCACATCACCATTTGACCTAATTATCCCAGCTTCTTCCTTAATTCCTGCAACCACCTGTAAAACAATTCTTGCATCAACTGCTGTAATTTTACCATCGTCATTTACATCCCCAAGAACCTTGCTTGACGCAAACGCAGGAATGCACATTGCCATCATTATTGATAATACCAAAATCATTGAAATAAGTTTTTTCATTTCCTTTTCCTCCATAAAACAATTAATTTGCCTCTATGATATTTAAAATATACCACTTAGTAAAATCTTTGTCAAACACATTTTACGGGTCGTCGGGGACGCCGACCCCTACAACGCGTAGGGACAGACATCCCTGTCTGTCCGTGGTTAACATATAATTCACTGCTTTATAAAAAAACTAAATTAACTTCGTCAGCTATTATACATTAACGAATTAGCTTTGCGACTGGTCGCAAAATTTAGCTATCGAGGAAACGAGATTATTTAGTTCACCGAAAGGTGAATTTAGCTTGTTACTTAGTAACAAATTCAAATCTCCCACATACAATGGTACTGTCAGTTGATAATTTTATGGGAGGAATATTTATGTCAGATAACAAAAACTGTATGCCCACTAAAATAAAAGAAGCTGTTTGCATTGATACTAACAGAGTTTACGACTCCTGTGCAGACAAGGACTGTCTTGAAGATTTAAGAGTTTATTTCACAGGCTCTGCTCAATGTGTCATTGATCGTGCGACGAATGTCCGTTGTCGTGGTGCTGAAGTACTTAACACATTTATTGAGGTTGAAAAAGTGCCGTTCAACAGAGGTTATTATTCCGTTGATATCACATATTATTTCAAGGTTTTCCTTGATGTGTTTACAGGTCACACAAATCCGCCTTGCACCGTTGAAGGTCTTGCGTCATTCTCTAAAAAATGCATTCTTTACGGTTCCGAGGGTAATGTGAAAGTCTTTTCTTCTGAATTTGCTTGTAACGACATTGATGAACAGCTCGATATGGTAAGCACTAATCCAAAGGCAAAGGTGCAGACAGTTGACCCTATTTGTCTTGATGCAAAATTACGCAACGCAAACGAATGTAATGTTTGTTGTTCCTGCTGTTGTTGTCAGCCATCACGACTTCCAAGATGTGTTTGTCGTTGCTTTGACGGTGATTTTGACTGTTACGACGACGAGCCAAAGAAAGCAGTTACAGTCACCCTTGGTATTTTCACTATTGTACAACTTGAAAGAGATGTGCAGATGCTTATTCCAGCTTATGATTTCTGTATTCCAAACAAGGAATGTGCTTGTGACAACGAAAACCCATGTGACGCATTCAGACGAATTCAATTTCCTATTGACGAATTTTTCCCACCAAAGGAAGGTTGCTTGAAAGATAGTTACAAGCCAGCCTGTGCGTGTGGGGAATAACAATTAAATTATAATTTATCGGGGTCGCGTAGTGGCAGGCTTCCACGCCTGCGATTATTTCAAATTATAATTTATCGGGATGTTGCCTTCCCCTTGAGGGGAAGGTGTCACCGCAGGTGACGGATGAGGTGGAAAAGTTGTTTTGTATTGATAATTAACGGTTGCTGACGCAACCTACACCTCATCAGTCTGCTTCGCAGACAGCTTCTCCTCAAGGAGAAGCCTCCTCTACAAACTCCAATTTATATAAAAATAAGGCTACTGCAAAACAGTAGCCTTAAACTTCTTTAATTAGTCGTTGTTTCTTCTTCTGTTGAAACGACGATTGTTATCACGCTTTTTTGGTTCTTCATCGATATCGTTTTCAGGAACAAGACCCTTAACTTCGATAAGAGCATCACGACGAGAAAGGTTAAGTCTGCCCTGGTCGTCAATTTCAAGTACCTTTACAAGCACTGTGTCACCAACGTTAACAACATCTTCAACCTTTTCTGTGCGCTTAACATCAAGACGGCTGATGTGAACAAGGCCTTCTTTACCTGGAGCGATTTCAACAAAAGCACCGAAGCTCATAAGACGAGTTACAACACCATTGTAGATTGCGCCGATTTCAGGGTCCTTTGCGATAAGCTCAACGATTGAAAGAGCACGCTTTGCGTTATCAATGTCAATACCTGAAATGAATACGCGACCGTCTTCTTCGATATCAATCTTAACTTCGCAGTCAGCCTGAATCTTCTGGATAACCTTACCCTGCTTACCGATAACGTCACCGATTTTTTCAGGGTCAATCTTTGTTGAAAGCATCTTTGGAGCATACTTTGAAAGTTCTGCTCTTGGTTCACTGATACAAGGAATCATAATTTCATCAAGGATATAATCTCTTGC
>JAZQUC010000082.1:0-4463 GCA_045631075.1 Candidatus Fimenecus sp.
GGTGTAGGTTGTGTTTTGCAACCGTTAATATTCGTAATAAAACTACTTTTCCACCTCATCCGTCACCTACGGTGACACCTTCCCCTCAAGGGGAAGGCAACTCACCGATAAATTATAATTTATCATTTATATTAAATAAAAAACACAGGAATTCCTTGAAGAATTTCCTGTGTTTTTTTGGAGCTGCTAACCGGACTCGAACCGGTGACCTCGTCCTTACCAAGGACGTGCTCTACCACCTGAGCCATAGCAGCAGAACCGAAATGCAAGAGTTATTATACAGATGTTTAATATGTTTGTCAAGAAGATGTAGTTTCACTTTTTGCTTTGAAAGAGATAAAATTATTGCCTTGCAACAAATCATTGCGTGACTTTTTGCTTTTATTATGTAATAATAAGGGTGTAAGGAGGCGATATGAATGTCTAAAGTATCGAAAAATCTCAAAAAAATCAGAACAGAGAAAAAACTTACACAAGATGCCTTGGCAGAAAAACTTCACGTTACTCGTCAAGCGATTTCAAACTGGGAAAATGATAAAACCAAACCTGATATAGAATCTCTTGAACTGTTGGCAGAAGTTCTTGAGGTTGATATTGAAGAATTGATTTATGGGGAGAAAAAAGCCGTCATAAATTCGCAGGACAAGACAAAACAAAAAAATCGAATTAAGATTACTCTTGCAGTGGTTGGTTCGATATTCGTAGCATCGGGACTTGCAATTCTTTTCTTTGGATTTTGGCAGGATTTCAGCATTTCTTTACAGACTGCATTTTCAGTAATTCCAATGCTTGCAGGTCAAGTTGTTGCATTATATACATATTTAAAGAAAAAAGACAGCCCAAGCTGGCGTGAAAGTGCAAGCATTATTTGGACTATCGGTACAGTTGCAACAATTGCACTTGTAGACGGAGTTCACAACATCAGCTGGTCATATACAGATTATCTTGTAATTGACTCTGTGCTTTTGATTCCAATACTATTTATATTCAGTTCAGTAGTACCACTTGTATTTTATTACTATATGTCAGTTCATATTGCAACTATTGGCAATTGGCAGAATCTTATCTTTTCATTATTGTTTTTCACAGTAGGAATATTGTTTACATATTACCTTTCACGTGATAAGGACGGCGCAAGAGGAAAAATTGCACAATGGATAACAATGGTAGCATCAATTCCACAGGTTGCAGTGTTGATTATTGCAGGCTTCAGGACAGGCATTCTCGCAGAATCAATGTCAGTTATGTGTGCAGGATTGCTTTCATTCTTCCTTTGTGTGTATATTATTTCAATGGACAACACAACAGTTACATCACCATACAAACCAATTTCAGTAATTGGTATTTGTGGGTCAATGTTAGCTCTTTCAATATATGGAATGTATGATAGTCCGTATATGACAGGAGAAAATGTAATCAGCTTTGTTTTATCAATTGTACTTTGTATTGCTATTCCATTATTTATTGCAATAAAGAACAGGGAAAACCTTGAGGAGCAACCATTCAAAATTGCAAAAATTACAATTCCATTTGCAGTAATTGTTTTGAATTATGTATTTGATGTTATTGAATTGGTATCCGAGGATATTGATATTATAAGTATTGCCACAGCTGATTTCTTAAGATTTATTGTGACTTGTCTTGTGTCTTTACTTGTAATAGGTTTTGGTGGTCTGCTTGTTTATCAAGGGGTGAAGGAAATAAAAATACTTACAATAAATTTAGGACTTTTGACTGCTTTTATACAATTGTTAGGCTTTTATAGTAGTGTTGGAGATAATAATATCTTTATCTTTGGTACATTACTTGTAATTTTTGGTGTGGTAATTATTTTTATTAATTGGAAAATGCTGTCAATCAAAAAATCCCGTCAGGAACAGCTGAACGGAGGTGGCACAGATGCTTAAAAAGTTTACACTTCCAATTTTAATAATATCTATTGTTGTTCAACTACTTGTGCCTGTTTGGATGATTGGCTATGGTAATAAGGCAAAAGATGATTTGCAAGCATATGGCAGAGAATTTAAAATCCCTGTATATATTCAAAGTATTCGTAATGGTTCTATGGATGTAAGGTTTTATGAATACAATCTGTTTCAAATAGGTCATTATGCTGTTCTCCAGGAAGACGAAAACGGATATGTAAATCTTATGCAAACTCAATCAACAAAACCAAAAACATCTGATTATATTTATGTAACCTCAGAGAATAAACTGAAACTGGGCGAAGACTATAAAATTGATGCTGATATAACTTCATGGAGTGTAGGAGAAAAATCAGCATATCTCGTTATTAAGGTTTATAACGGAGAATTTGAAATTGTTGAATTGTATATGGATGGCGTGCCTGCAGAAGAATGGTTTGAAACTGCAATTGTATCAAAAAACAAGTATGATAAAGATGTTTTAATACAACAATGATAACGTCGATTTGCCTTAATTCAAATTATAATTTGTCGCTCTCTTTTGATTAAATTTCCTTTGGCTCCCTGTGACGAGGGAGCTGTCTGCGAAGCAGACTGAGGGAGAGATTTAGTGAACGAAAAAACTATCTCTCCCTTCGTCAAAATCAAAGATTTTGCCACCTCCCTCGTCAGAGGGAGGCATTATAATAGCAACGTTCCTTAATTTTGCATTTTGAATTCTGTATTCAGCATTTGCCCAACAAACTCCAATTTAATGCTGTGTAAATAAAATTTTATGCATAAAATTATGTATATTCGCATAAAATGTGTATAAAAATGCAAATATGCTTGTTTTTTACCTGTTTTTTTGCATAAATACTTGATTTTTTTGAAAAAGATATATATAATCTAACCACAAATATAATAATTTACAAAAGGAGTAGATTAGAATGAAAAAATCAGTTAAAATTCTTTCAGTAGTTCTTGCTCTTGTTATCGTACTCGGTTGCTTTGCAGCTTGCGGTGGCGATAAAGGTGAAACAAAGACAACTCTTGTAATGGCTACAAACGCAGCATTCCCTCCTTACGAATATGTTGAAGGCGGCGAATTCGTTGGTATCGACGTTGAGATTGCGAAGGCAATTGCTGAAAAGCTCGGTATGACACTTGAAATCAAGGACGTTGACTTCGGTGCTATCATTGGCGGTGTTCAGTCAGGTAAATTCGATATGGGTATGGCTGGTATGACAGTTACAGAAGAAAGACTTAAGAGTGTAAACTTCTCAACAACATACGCAAAAGGTATTCAGTCAGTTATTGTTCCTGCAGATAGCAAATATGCATCATTTGAAGATTTCTATACAGGCTTTGATGCAGACGGAAATCCTACAGGCGTTAAAGAAGGTATCAAGATTGGTGTTCAGCAGGATACAACAGGTGATATTTATTCTTCAGACGTACCTGCAAAATGGGGCTTCGGTGAAGATAATGTAATCCGTTACAAGACAGGTGCAGACGCTGTACAGGCTCTCAAGTCAGGTAAAGTTACAGCAGTTATCATTGATAACGAACCTGCAAAGTCATTTGTAGCTGCAAACGATGGTCTTAAGATTCTCGATGGTGAATATGCTAACGAAGATTATGCTATCTGCGTTGCAAAGGAAAACACAGAGCTCCTTGATTCTATCAACAAGGCTCTTGCAGAACTCCAGGCTGATGGCACAATTGACAAAATCATCGCAAAATACATTCCTGCAGAATAATCAAATTCTGTCGCAACTTAATTCAACATATTAAAGGGCGGTTGTTTCCGCCCTTAATTAATGAGAGGAGCATTATATGAGCACTCTAAGTTTATGGTTTAGTGAACTTAAAGAAACATTTATTTCGTGCTTTATTACCGATGACCGTTGGGAATGGATTGTCGAAGGTTTTATCAATTCGGTTGTAATCACTATTTTTGCATTGTTGCTTGGTTTGGTGGTAGGTGTTATTTTGGCTGCCATCCGTTCATCATATGATAAGAATGAAGAAGCCTTAAAAATCCGGGGTGGTATAGGTTATTATGTCCTTAAGATTCTTAATGCTATTTCAAAAGCTTATATAACAGTTATGCGAGGCGTACCTGTTGTTGTTCAGCTTATGATATGGTATTTCGTTATTCTCGTTGCTGCTGAGGATATTCCGATTGCAATTGTTGCGTTTGGTCTTAATTCAGGTGCCTATGTTGCTGAAATTTTCCGTGGCGGTATTATGTCAATAGATAATGGTCAGTTTGAAGCAGGTCGCTCATTGGGATTCAGTTATTTCCAGACAATGAGATATATTGTGATACCTCAGACTATAAAATCCACTCTCCCGACACTTCTTAATGAGCTTATTGCTTTATTTAAGGAAACATCAATTGCGGGTTATGTAGGAATTCTTGATCTTACAAAGGCCGGAGAAAGAATCAGAGGTATAACCTTTGAAGCATTTATGCCTCTTATAGTAGTTGCAATTGTATATCTTGCGACAGTTATGCTTCTTACAAAAATTGTTGCAGTCATTGAAAGGAGG
>JAZQUC010000083.1:0-1623 GCA_045631075.1 Candidatus Fimenecus sp.
AAAGAATAAGAAACCTTATGGCATTTGAAGGTTTATCAGATAGACTTGAAGCCGCTTTTGGGCGTTTAAAAAGCAAGGGTAGTCTTACCGAAAACGATGTTAAAGAAGCGATGCGTGAAGTTCGTTTGGCACTTTTAGAAGCTGACGTTAACTATAAGGTTGCTAAGGATTTCACAGTAAAAGTTACTGAACGTGCTATCGGTGCTCAGGTTATGGAAAGTCTTACACCGGCACAGATGGTTATCAAAATTGTTAACGAAGAGCTCACTGAGCTTATGGGCGGAACTCAGACACGATTGGCTTACGCAAGCCATCCGCCAACAATCATTATGATGTGTGGTCTTCAGGGTTCAGGTAAAACAACTCACTGTGCAAAGATTGCCAGAAAGCTTAAAAATGAAAATCACAGACCCTTGCTTGTAGCTTGTGACATTTATCGTCCTGCTGCTATCAAGCAGTTGCAGGTTGTCGGTGAACAGGTCGGTGTTCCTGTTTTTGAAATGGGACAGACAAATCCTGTTACAATTGCAAAAGAAGCAATTAAACTTGCAAAGGATAAGGGTTATGACTATGTCTTTATCGATACTGCAGGTCGTTTGCATATTGATACAGAACTCATGAATGAACTTAAAGATATCAAGAGTGAAGTTCGTCCTCACGAAATTCTTCTTGTAATCGATGCTATGCTTGGTCAGGACGCTGTTACTGTTGCAAGTACATTTAACGATGAACTTGGAATTGATGGTCTTGTACTTACAAAAATGGACGGTGATACCCGTGGTGGTGCTGCTCTTTCAGCAAGAGCTGTTACAGGTAAACCGATTAAATTTGTTGGTATGGGTGAAAAGCTCGATGAACTTGATTATTTCTATCCAGACCGTATGGCTTCACGTATTCTCGGTATGGGTGACGTGCTTTCTCTTATTGAAAAGGCTGAAATTGCTCTTGACGAGAAAAAAGCAGCAAAGCTTGAAGAAAATCTTCGTAAAAACAAGTTTGACCTTGAAGATTTGCTTGACCAGTTTGAACAGATTAACAGAATGGGTAGTATGAAGGATATTCTTTCAATGCTTCCTGGTGTTAATAAAAAAATCAAGGATGTTGATGTTGACGAGCGTCAGCTTGACAGAATGAAAGCGATTATTCTTTCAATGACACCAAAAGAAAGAAGAAATCCTGATATTATCAATCCATCACGCAAACGCAGAATTGCAGCAGGTTGCGGTATGCAGGTTGAGGATGTAAACAGACTTCTTAATCAGCACCGACAGATGCAAAAAATGTTCAAGCAGATGAATTCAGGTAAAATGAAGCGTCAGTTAAAGCGTATGGGCTTTGGTAATGGCGGAATGAACGGTATGGGTGGCATGGGTGGCTTCCCAATGTAATGTATATAACACTAAAGTGTTTATAAAATAAAATTTATATATTTTGGAGGAAACAAAAATGGCAGTAAAAATCAGACTTCGCAGAATGGGTGCAAAGAGAGCTCCTTTCTACAGAGTAGTAGTTGCAGATTCTCGTTATCCAAGAGACGGCAGATTCATCGATGAAATTGGTACTTATAACCCAATGACAGACCCTGCTGAAATCAAGATTGACAACGATAAGGCAGCTCAGTGG
>JAZQUC010000084.1:0-1854 GCA_045631075.1 Candidatus Fimenecus sp.
CTGACGAGGGAGGTGGCAAAATCTTTGATTTTGACGGAGGGAGAGATAGTTTTACGGCACACTAAATCTCTCCCTCAGTCTGCTTCGCAGACAGCTCCCTCGTCAGAGGGAGCCAAAGAACATTCAATTAAATATCCCCGACAAATTATAATTTAAACATGTATTTCTCATAATTATTGTCTGTCTTGCGTTTTTTATGGTGTCATAGTATAATGAGTTCAATGAAACATACATAAAGGGGAAATAGATATGAAATTGGCAAAAAAGATTTTAAGCGTTGTTATGGTCATTGTAATGCTCTTTAACCTTTCATCAACATCTTTTGCCTTACTTGATGAAA
The DNA here is from genome assembly GCA_045631075.1 of Candidatus Fimenecus sp. GTDB lineage: Bacteria > Bacillota > Clostridia > Oscillospirales > Acutalibacteraceae > Fimenecus. Next base: position 341 of record JAZQUC010000084.1, read on the forward strand.
TCAGCAAAGGCTTGTGGGACACAAAATGGAATGTTACCGCTGATACATACGAAGCTGCAGTAACAATGTTTGTTGGCAATGATGAAAATGACAGAACAATTGCCTGGTATTCAGATACAGAAGAAGGCTATGTGGAACTTAAAACTCTCAAGGGCACTGAAAAATTTGATGCCACTGCAAAAAAGACACCTGAAGGTGACTATCGTCTTTCTGCAACTCTTACCGACCTTGATGCAGGTGTTTATACATACAAATGTATAAGCAGTGATTTCAAATCAGCACCATACACTTTCACTATTGAAAATAATGACAACAGCACGGTTCTTTATGTTTCTGACATTCATATTACTGAAGATAACAAAGAAAACGAAAACGAGCTTCGTGATACATCATATCTCTGGAATGAAGTACTTGAAGATGCTGTAAAAACTGCAGGATTCCAAGGAAATACTATCGATGCTATTGTTTCAGCCGGTGACCAGGCATCCGAGGGACTTCGTAACGAATATGAAGGATTGAGTTCACCTGCTCTTATCAAAGCTATCCCACTTTCAATTGCTGTTGGTAATCACGACAGAAAAAGTGTTGGATATAAGTCTTATACTGCTTATCCCAACGAGCCTGACCAGACATTCAAATCATACATAGGTACTGACTATTGGTTCAGACAGGGTGATGCACTGTTCCTTATTCTTGACTCTTGTAATGTTTCAATGAAAGAGCATTATAATTTTATGAAGACTGCAACAGAACAGAATGAAGATGCTGTATGGGTAATTGCAGTTATGCACCATGATATGTTTGGTGGCAGAGAGCCTTGGCTTGATTCAGAGAACTCAATGTTGCAACTTTTATGGACACCTTTCTTTGACGAATTTGGTGTTGATTTATGTCTTTACGGTCATAGTCATTATTACAGCGTTTCAAATGTAATTTACGGCAGAGAAACTGTTGAAGAAACAGGCCACAACGCTCAGCTTACCGACCCACAGGGTACTATTTATGTTGCATCAGGTTCAATTTCTCGTCATGCATCTACTCTTGACGACGAAGGCAACGTTCCACCAGTTGGTGAAAATGCAGGCTACACCCGTCTTGAAGAAGCTGAAACAATTTACAATCTTATTGACTTTACAGATGATACTCTCACATTAAAATCTTACAGCAGTGAAGATAACAAAGAGTTTAATCGTCTTGAAATTACAAAGACATCAAAGCAAGGTGGTCACAGCTATAAAAATTCAGCGTGGTACCTTAAACCTATTGCATTCTTTGTTGGAAGAATTGTAAACATCATCAACAACCACGATATGTATCAAAGATATAAGGAACAAGGCTTTGATGTTTCTCTTAAAGAAGGTCTTATTGGTAGTTAATTTTGATAAAATGGAGTTTATCGGTGACATTGATTGGGTAATGCAACCTTGTAGGGGACGATGAGTCTCACCTGCCGGTTCGGTCGGTGCTTCTGCTTCGCAGAGGTGTCCACCGGACACCCGCACCCCACATCGTCC
>JAZQUC010000085.1:0-2039 GCA_045631075.1 Candidatus Fimenecus sp.
AACGATATGCGTTTCTCTGACGAAAAGGTTGAAGCAAGTAGAAACTTTGCTAACAAGATTTGGAATGCTGCTCGTTTCATTCTCATGAACCTTGATGAAAACGAATATGCACCTTATGTTCCAAAGAACCTTGCTATTGAAGATAAGTGGATTTTAAGTAAGTACAATGACCTTGTTAAGGATGTTACAGATTCACTTGAAAAGTTTGAACTTGGTCTTGCTGTACAGAAACTTTATGACTTTATCTGGGACGTATTCTGCGACTGGTATATCGAAATTGCAAAGATTCGTCTTAACGGTGAATGTGCTACTGCAAAGGCAACTGTTAAAGCAGTTCTCGTTTACGTAATGTCAAATACACTCAAGCTCTTACATCCATTTATGCCATTTATCACAGAAGAAATCTGGCAGACACTTCCACACGATGGCGACTCAATTATGATTTCAGAATGGCCTGTATATAGTGATGAGCTTTCATTCAAGGCTGACGAAACCGAAATGGAAAGAGTTATGACAGCAATCAAGGCTGTTCGTAACCGTCGTGCAGAAATGAATGTTCCACCATCAAAGAAGGCAAAGATTTTCATTGAAACTGCTTACGAAAACACATTCTCTGAAGGTGCTAACTTCTTTGTAAGACTCGCATCTGCAAGTGATGTTGAAATCGTTAAGGGATATGAAAACGACGAAGCTGTTGCGATTATCACAGAAGACGCAAGACTCTTTATCCCACTTGATGAGCTCGTTGACTTCAAGGCTGAACTTGAACGTCTTGAAAAGGAAAAAGCAGGCGTGCTTAAAGAAATCGCATTCGTTTCAGGCAAACTCAACAACGAAAAATTCGTTGCAAAAGCACCTGAAGCTTTGGTTAACGAACAACGCGAAAAACTCGCAAAGTACAACGAAAAACTCGCAATGCTCGAAGAAAGTATCGCAAAAATACAGAATAAGTAAATAATGTAGGGGGCGTCGACTCGGCGCCCCGTTTTTTTGTTTGCATATTCAATTTCGGGCTGCCGAGGTCGTCAGACCCTACAAATAGAAAATAATTATTCCAATAAAAAAGGAACTTCCGAATTGGAAGTTCCTTAATTTTTTATGTAACTATAAATTATTCCTTAATCATAAGTGACTTAACGATTGCAGTCATTTCTTCTTTACCATAGATTACAGGAACTGGGTAAAGTGGGTTGCCTTCTTTAAGAGCACGTTCAACGATTGTTGGGATATCTTCTTCCTTAATCTGAGCAAAGCCTGTAGGAATATTCATTCTCTGGTTCATAGCCTTGATTTCAGCAATAAATGCCTTTGCCTTTTCTTCTTCGTTTGCACCCTTGATGCCAACGATATCAGCAAGCTTTGCAAGTGGTGTGTAAACAGCACTGCCATAACTTTCAAGAACAACAGGAAGAATAACAGCGTTTGCAAGACCGTGAGGAAGACCATAGAAACCACCAAGGTTATGAGCAATAGCGTGAACATAACCAACATAAGCACGAGTAAATGCCATACCTGCGTTGTATGATGCTAAAAGCATCTGATTTCTCGCTTCAACATTTTTACCGTCATTGTAAACTGTTTCAAGATTTTCAAAAATCATCTTTGTTGCCTTTTCAGCAAATGCAATTGTTGAAGGAACGTTTGATTTACCGATATATGCTTCAACAGCGTGTGTAAGAGCGTCCATACCTGTTGTTGAAGTGATGTGTGGCGGAAGACCAACTGTAAGTTCAGGGTCAAACACAACATAAGGAGGACGAAGAACAGAGTCGTTACAAGCATATTTTTCGTGTGTCTTTGGATTAGAAACAACAGCTGCAAGTGTACATTCTGAACCTGTACCTGCTGTTGTTGGAACTGCGAAGAATGGAGGAAGCTTCTTACCAATCTTCATAATACCACGCATTTTTTCGATTGGCTGTTTTGGTTTAACAACTCTTGCAGCAGCAATCTTAGCGCAGTCCATTGGTGAACCGCCACCGAATGCGATAATACCCTGGCAACCATTGTCAAGATACATCTGTCTTGCAGTTTCAATA
>JAZQUC010000086.1:0-13339 GCA_045631075.1 Candidatus Fimenecus sp.
CCCATACAAAGCTCGATACATTCATCACAAATGTATACACCTGGTCCTGCAATAAGTTTATCAACCTGTTCCTGTGTTTTACCGCAGAAGGAACATCTGACATTTCTTTCTTTATCGTTTTCTCTTGCCATAATAACTCCAATTATCTCTTATAGAAAACTTTATCTACAATACCGTAATCCATTGCTTCCTGTGCTGAAAGCCAATTATCACGTTCAGTATCAAGTGCAATCTGTTCAACAGGTTTTCCTGTATTTTCAGCAAGAATCTTGTTGAGTTTTTCTCTTGTTCTGAGAATATGCTCAGCAGCAATCTTAATGTCAGTTGCCTGACCCTGTGCACCGCCTAATGGCTGATGAATCATAATTTCGCTGTTTGGAAGAGCAAATCTCTTACCCTTTGCACCTGATGAGAGCAAAAATGCACCCATACTTGCAGCCATACCCATGCAGATTGTTGATACATCACACTTGATGTACTGCATAGTATCATAAATTGCAAGTCCTGCAGATACAGAGCCACCAGGGCTGTTAATATAAAGGCTTATATCTTTTTCGCTATCCTGTCCCTCAAGATAAAGTAACTGTGCCACTACCAAAGATGCAGTTGCATCATTAACCTCATCTGACAAAACGATAATTCTGTCATTTAAAAGTCTTGAAAAAATATCGTACTGTCTTTCCCCTCTGTTTGTCTGTTCAACAACGTATGGTACAAGTGCCATAATATAATAACCTCCATTCAATATTATTGAAAAGTATTAAAGAATTGTCCTTATAGTATGGGACAATTCTTCAACACATAAACATTAATTTTATTCAGCGTCTGCTGCTTTCTTTGTAGTCTTCTTTGCTGCAGGTTTCTTTGCAGGAGCTTTTTCTTCTGAGTCCTTCTTTTCAGCAGCTTTCTTTGTTGCTTTTTCGTCTGTTATTTTTGCATTATCCTTAACAAACTGAACTGCTTTGTTTGCCTTAACCTGAGCTGTAAGTGAATCAGCAGGAATTGCCTTCTTAACTGTTTCAACATCCATATTATATGACTTTGCAACAGTTTCATATTCTGCATTGATTTCATCTTCAGTAGCTTCAATACCTTCAGCCTTAATGATTGCTTCAACAGCAAGATTGTACTTAACATTTTCAGTTGCAGTATCTTTATTGCCTTCTCTGAATTTTTCCATATCCATACCTGTGTATGAAAGATATGTGTTAAGGTCAAGACCCTGTGACTGAAGTCTGTAGTTAAAGTTATTAACGATATTATCAACTTCTTCTTCAACCATAGCGTTTGGAATATCAACTTCAATACCCTTAACAACCTGTTCAAGAAGGTCATTGATAACCTTATTGTCAGCATCTGCTTTCTTAGCATCTTCAAGCTGAGCTTTTACGCTCTTCTTAAGTTCATCAAGAGTGTCGAATTCGCTGACATCTTTAGCAAACTCGTCATCAAGAGCAGGAAGTTCTTTAACCTTGATTTCGTGAAGCTTAATCTTGAAAACAGCGTCCTTTGATGCAAGGTCTTCCTGATATTCTGCAGGGAAAGTAACGTTTACATCAAATTCTTCACCGATTTTGTGACCGATAATCTGGTCTTCAAATCCTGGGATAAATGAACCACTACCAATTACAAGTTCATATTTTTCTGCTTTACCGCCATCAAAAGCAACACCATCAACAAAGCCTTCAAAGTCGATAACTGCTGTATCGTTCTTCTTAACAGCTCTCTTTTCAGCGCTTACCATTCTTGAGTTCTGTTCCTGCATCTTAGCAAGTTCAGCCTTAACTTCATCAGCAGTTACTTTACAAGCAGGTCTTGTTGCTTTAAGTCCTTTATATTCGCCAAGCTTAACTTCAGGTTTAACAGCAACTTTAAGTTTTAATACAACACCGTCTTTACCGATTTCAGGTACTTCAAGGTCATATGGTGAACCAACAACCTCAAGTTTTGATTCAACGATTGCTTCGCTTACTGCTTCTGGGTAAACCAGTTCAAGTGCATCTTCATAGAACACACCTTCGCCATACATCTTTTCGATGAAAGCTCTTGGAGCCTTACCCTTTCTGAATCCCTTGATTGTGATATCTTTTCTCTGTTTGAGATATGCCTTCTGAATAGCAGCCTCAAATTTTTCACCATCAATAGTGATTTCAAGTTCGTAGACATTCTTTTCTACATTGTTTGTTGACTTTAACATTAAATATTCCTCCTGAATATTATTGTTTACCGTATTTATAATACCGCAAAATTCGTAATATTATATCACATAAAAAATATAAATACAATATTTTCCAAAAGATTTTTCTATAAATTCACTTAAATTATGCTGTTTTTTGCAAAAAATATTATTTAGAAATAAACAAAGGACAAAAATCAAGGTAATCTGCTGAATCAAGACGAAAATCAATTCCATCTTTAATACCGTTCAATGCACCTTTGATTGCACCACCGTGAAGATGTCCGTAATAACATTTAGAAATGTTATTTGCTTTAAGAACATTCATAATAGGCTCACATTCGCGCAAAAGACTTACCGGTGGATAATGAAGAAAAACAACAATTTCTCCACCTAATTTTTTTGCCTCATCAATCGAGCGTTGAAGACGTGCACATTCACGAGTCATAACCTTATCTACATTTTCACTTTCAGCGTCATAAAACCATCCACGGGTACCTGCAATAGCTATATCACCTATTTTGTACGCATTGTTGTGCAAAAACTTTATGGAATCAAATCCCTTTTCTTTACAGAATTTTTCCATTTTGGTTACAGTATTCCACCAATAGTCATGATTACCTTTTGAAATAATCTTTGTACCGTTAAGATTATGAAGAAATGCAAAATCTTTTTCAGCTTCCTGAAGGCTCATTGCCCATGATATATCACCGTTGATAATAACTGTATCATCTTCTTCAACTAATCTTTGCCAATTTTTCTCAAGTCTTTGGGCATAATCGTCCCAGCCCTTGAAAATATCCATGGGCTTGTCAACAGAAAATGATAAGTGAGTATCACCAATTGCGAAAACGGACATAAAGAAATTTCTCCTATGAATAATTATTACACTCTTTCAAAAAATAAAAATGAAAGGAGGAATTGAAAATGGATAAGAATAAAAACATTACTTGTGACGCTTGTCACTGCACTTATAATGATGGTAATATGAATTGTACAGCAAGCAGCATTAAGGTTGGTACTCATAATGCATGCTGTTGTGACGATACAAGATGTGCAACCTTTAAAATGAAGGAAACTAACTAATTTAAAAGCGGAAACCTGATACATGTCAGGCTTCCGCAATATTTTATTTAGATACCTAACATATCAAAAACGACCTGTTTCATATCTTCTTTCTTGCTTACACCTGTAAATCTAGGTTCTTTACCCTTAAGTGTTGCAAGCTGCTGTGGTACAGGTTCGTTTGATTTTTGGAAAAGTTCGTCAACCATATCAAACTCATTGTCTGCTTTAATTTCGTCTGTAATTGCTGCAAGAACGCTTGCAGAGAATTTGTATGGATTTGCAGTTGATGCAATAACAGTTGGAGTTGTATCCCCTGTTTTTTCTACATAATCATCATAAACCTTAATTGCAACTGCTGTATGTGTATCGCAGAGATAATCTTTTTCTGTAAACACTTTACCGATTGTAGATTTTGTTTCTGCATCATCACAACATCCTGCTGCAAATAACGATTTAACTTTATCAGCAACTTCTGCTGAAACAGTATATTTGCCATCGTTGTTAAGTGATGCCATCCAATCAGCTACCTGAACATCATTTTCACCACAAAGATGGAAAAGAAGTCTTTCAAGGTTGCTTGAAATAAGAATATCCATTGATGGTGATGTTGTACAATAGAAATCTCTGTTCTTATCATATGTACCGCTTGTAAGGAAATCAGTAAGAACATTATTAGCATTTGAAGCACAAATAAGAGTCTTTACAGGAACACCCATTCTCTTTGCATAGTAAGCAGCAAGAATGTTACCAAAGTTACCTGTTGGAACAACAACGTTCATTTCTTCGCCATTTTTGAGTTCACCATTCTGGAGCATATCACAATATGCAGAAACATAGTAAACAATCTGTGGTACAAGACGACCCCAGTTAATTGAGTTAGCTGATGAGAATGCAAGACCATTTTCCTTGAATTTCTTTTCAATATCCTTATCTGTGAAAATCTTTTTAACACCTGACTGTGCATCGTCAAAGTTACCTTCAATAGCACAAACACTTACATTTGAGCCTTCCTGAGTTGTCATCTGAAGTTTCTGCATTGGACTAACGCCGTCAACAGGATAGAATACAAGAATCTTTGTATTAGGAACATCAGCAAAACCTTCAAGCGCTGCCTTACCAGTATCACCAGATGTAGCAACAAGAATTACAATTTCAGTATCCTTAACTGTCTTTCCTGCTGAAACTGTAAGAAGATATGGAAGAAGCTGAAGAGCCATATCCTTGAATGCACAAGTAGGACCTCTCCAGAGTTCGAGAATATTTGCTTTATCAGTAAGTTTATATAACGGTGCTACCTTATCTGAACTGAATTTACCAGCTTTATAAGCACCTTCAACACACATTGAAAGTTCGTCTTCTGTAAAATCTGTAAGATAAAGACGAAGTACTTCCTTTGCTCTTTCTATGTATGACATAGGAACAAGTTTTTCAATAAATTCTTTAGAAATTGCAGGAATTTCTGTTGGAACAAAAAGTCCACCTTCTGATGAAATTCCTTTTGCGATAGCTTCTGCTGCAGTTACGCGAACAGATTTATCTCTTGTACTTGTATAAAACATTTAAAACACATCCTTTTCGTGTGGTATTTTATCATAATATAATTTGTTTTTCAACCTTAATTTATTGTCCTAACGAATCAAATGCATCTTCTATATGATTGATTCTAACGGGTTCATCATTTTTAAAATAAACTTCGACAATATCAAAACGAGGCTGTTTAGTTAATTCATAGTCCTTTAAAAATATTTGTGATGCAGCAATTATCTTACTTCGTTTTGAAGAATCAACAGCATCAGCAGGAGAATAAAGCATATTTTCACTTCTTGTTTTAACTTCAACAAAGCATATATGCTTTTTGTCCTCAACTATAAGGTCAATTTCACCTAATCGGCAATTGAAATGAGCCGTTATAAGTTCATACCCGTGAAAGCGAAGATATCTTGATGCTAAAACTTCACCATATGCACCTAATAAATGCTTATCCATTATTTTTCTCCATAGAACTTTTTAAGGAATGACAATCTATGTATCGGTGATGGACCAAACTCAGTCAGCATTTCATAATGAAGCTTGGTACCGTAGCCTTTATGTTTTTCGAACTGATATTGTGGATATTCAGTTGCTTTCTGGAGCATAAACCTGTCACGACTTACTTTCGCAAGGATTGATGCAGCAGCAATAGACATACTTTTTGCATCACCTTTTACAACAGTTTCTTCCATTACAAAAGGTATTTTAGGATATTGATTACCATCAATCAAGGCATAGTCAGGTTTGATGTTTAAACCTTCTACTGCTCTGTGCATAGCAAGGAATGTTGCGTTAAGAATATTGATTTCATCAATTTCCTTTTCCGTTGCTATTCCGATTGAATAAGCAATTGCTTTTTCGCAAATCACATCAAAAAGCAGTTCTCTTTTTTTCTCGCTGATTTTTTTTGAATCATTAAGCCCATCAATTTCAAGACCCAATGGCAATATTACAGCAGCAGCGTAAACAGGACCTGCCAAAGGACCACGACCTGCCTCATCAATACCGCAAATAGTTTTATACCCTGCCTTGATGGCGTTTTCTTCATATAAATAATCCATATTTACTCCGGTTTTTCAAGAGAAATTGTTCCTAATCTTCCACCACGATATTCGTCGAGAAGCATAACTGAAGCTCGTTCATAGTCAATCTCTCCGCCTTTTATCATCATTCCGCGCTTTTTACCAATCATTTCAAGAACTTCCCATGACTCTTTGTCCTGAAAATCAGAAATTTTATATCTTTCAGAAAGTCGGTCAGGATAATCAGTTTTCATTACATCAATAAGTCTTATAGCAAGGGTTTCAATATCAAGAATTTCGTCCTTAACTGAACCGATAAACGCAAGTCTGTCCCCTACTTTTGGGTCATCAAATTTAGGCCATAAAACACCCGGTGTATCAAGCAATTCAATTCCGTTACCAATTGGGAACCATTGATTATGTCTTGTAACGCCTGCTTTATCAGCAACCTTGGCCTTTGCAGTACCTGCCATACGATTTATAAAAGAAGATTTACCCGTATTCGGAATTCCCACGACCATAATACGAAGAGCTTTTCCTGGCATACCACGGTCTTCATTTTTCTTTATAACATCTTTAAGTACTTCACGAACAGCAATAAAATAGTTATTTAAACCCTTACCTGTACGACAATCAACAGGAATAGCACGAACACCCTTTTTCTTATAGTATTCAACCCATTGATTGGTTGTATTTTTATCAGCAAGGTCACATTTATTAAGCAAAACTATTCTTGGTTTTCCGTTTATAAGTTCTTCCAATTCAGGATTTGAACTACTGCTTGGAATTCTTGCATCAATAATTTCCGTAACACCATCAACAAGAGAAAGACTCTCTTTTATAAGTCGGCGGGTTTTTGCCATATGACCCGGAAACCATTGAACAACTTGTCTTTGATTATCTGCCATTTTAAGACTCCTTAAAATCAGAATTAAAAAGGTTTTTGTCGCCTATTCGATAGACAACTTTACCAACAACATATCTTTCGTCAATCATACCGATAAGTTCGGAACGACTATCCGCTGAATTATTACGATTGTCACCCATAACAAATATTTTTCCTTCAGGTACTCTGTAAAGTTTAGTCATTGACAAAAGAAATTCCATTTCTTCTTTTATGTATGGTTCACTAAGTTCTTTACCATCGACTACCACTTTATTTGTATCTTCATTAAACCACACTGTTTGTCCACCGACAGCAATAACACGCTTAATAAGAACCTTTTCATAGCCATTAGGCTGTGAAACAACTACTACATCGCCATATTCAACATCCTGTGTAATAGCACTTATAATAAGTTTATCTCCATTGTAAAGTGTGTTTTCCATTGATTCTCCGGAAACAGTAGAAATCTTGAAGAAAAAAGTAAAAATAATTCCGACTGCCAAAATTGCTGATACAACAACAGAAGCCATTTCATAAATAGACTCTAAATTTTTATTTGACTGTTTACTTGTTTCTTTAGTTTCAACAATTATATTTTCTTCCATTATTCAATCTCCCATTCGCCAAAAGGAAATAATCTTGTACTTGCTACGCCAAGAACATAACGCTCATCAATTACACCTATTGAGTCAAATCTGCTATCAAGTGACGCATTTCTATTATCACCCATTACAAAAAGATATCCTTCAGGAATTTTTATAGGCTTATTAAAATCACCTGGTCTTTGTGTAGGCTCCATTATATATGGTTCATCAATTACTTCGCCATTAACTGTAACTTCACCTGTATTAAAATTAATATCAAGTGTGTCACCACCCACCGCTATGACACGCTTAATTAAAGGTTCATTGGTAACATTTGGTTGTGTTATAACAACAATGTCGCCTCTTTCAATAGTAGTATTGATTGCACGGACCGCAAGCCAATCCATATTATTTAATGTTGGCATCATGGATTCACCATCAACACCAACAACTCTGAAAGCAAATACAAACACAATAAGAATAAGGATAATTGAAAATACGAATGAATCCATCCATTCATATACAACTTCCCAAGGTGTTTTTCGTTCTTTAACAACTTTAACTGATTCTGCTTTTGGAAGAACAACTTCTTCATATTTTTTTGTGTTGTTGTTTATTATTAAATTTTCAGAATTTTTTTCCTGCCTGTCATATTGGAAAGAAACATCTTCTGTTCTTCGCATTATTTCACCCTATTTCATTTGCTATTTCACAAATTCTTTTTAATCTATGATTGACACCTGAGCGTGAAATCGGATTGCTTAACATATCACCTAATTCACGCAAAGAAATGTACGGATTTTCTAATCTTATTTCTGCAAGTTCTTTCAAATCATCAGATAAATATGAAAGTCCCACAGTATTTTTTATATGTATTATTGCATCAACCTGTTTCTGGGAAGCACCAATTGTTTTATCAAGATTTGCGTTTTCAAAATTAAGTCTTCTGTTGACATTATTACGCATATCCTTATACATTTTAACGCCCATTACTTCTAACGAAGAATTAAATGCACCCATAACAGTCAATAAATCTTCAATTGATTCACTCACCTTAAAATAGATAACATAGTTAGAATTTCTTGTTATGCTTTTTGGTTCAATATCTAATTCTTCGTAATCATTTATAAAAAGTTTCAAATCACGGCTCAAATTAAGATATGGTACCACAAATTCAAGGTGATAATTCTTGTTAGGGTCGTTTACAGTGCCACAAGTAAGAAATGCACCCTTTAAGAATGCAACTTTACAACATTCATCAGCAATATTGCTCCAATTAAGCCTTGAGGCACCTGTTTTTTTGTCATAACCAAAAGTTTCAAGTACCTTTAGTCTGTCTTCTTTTTTTGTAACCTCAACCTTGAATTTACCTGCGTCTGATTTTATAAGATTCGGCTTAACGCCACAAACGATTTTCATCAATTCAGAATATTTTTCTGCTACACCTTCATGTTCAGTCAGAAGATACATATCGTAATATGAAAACGCTCTTGAAAAAAGCATCATACCATATGCAAAAGAATGAAGACAACAATTATTTTCTATTTCTGTAGATAATATTTCATTTTTTACATTTGCTGAAAATGACATATTAAAAACCCTTTATTCTCCTATAATTTTAACTTCAGTTTCAAGTGTAACACCGAATTTATCCTTAACTATTCGCTGTACATCACCAATAAGTGTTATAACATCAGTAGCAGTAGCACCACCCTTATTTATAACAAATCCTGCGTGTTTTTCACTTACTTGCGCACCACCGACAGTATATCCTTTAAGTCCGCTATCCTGAATAAGTGCACCTGCAAAATATCCTTCAGGTCGTTTAAATGTACTACCTGCACTTGGATATTCAAGTGGTTGTTTATCTTTTCTTCTTTGTAGTTTATCATCCATAGCAGCCTTAATATCATTTTTATCAGCTTTTGTGAGTTTAAGGACTGCTGAAGTTATTGTGTAACCATTTTTGGTGTAAGCGCTGTGACGATATCCCAAATCAAGATTATCTTTTGATAACTCGCCTACATTACCTTTATCATCAATATGATTTACAGAATAAAGAACATCTTTCATTTCTCCGCCATATGCACCTGCATTCATATATACAGCACCACCAACATTACCAGGAATTCCATATGCAAATTCAAGTCCTGAGAGTGAGTTTTCGTAAGCAAACATACAAATTGATTTTAAAGATGCACCTGCTTCACAGAAAATTGTTGTTTCATCAAGCAACATTACTTTTGACATTTGTGAGCCGATTTTAATCACAACACCATCAATGCCGTTATCTGTAACAAGAAGATTTGAACCGTTACCGATAATCAATGGTTGAATATCTTTTGAATGGCAGAAAGCAATAATCTGTCCAAGAGCATCAACAGAATCAGGTGTAATGAGAAGGCTTGCATTACCGCCACATTTAAATGTTGTATATTTTTTCATAGGCGCATCATATTCGATTTTTGCACCAAGTTTTTCAGCAAATAACGCAATTTCTTTATACACGCTTTTTCCTACTTTCATTAATAATTTTGCCAGATATCAATTTCGTGAGATTTTGGTTCATATCCCTCATCCATACCAAGCTGATGAAGAAGCTCACGAGCTGCGTTGTAACCCATTTTCTTTTGTCTGTTATTCATAGCAGCACACTCGATAATAACAGCAAGGTTACGACCAGGTTTAACGGGAACAACCGTCAAAGGAATTTTAACATCCATAATTGTTATGTATTCATTATCAAGCCCCATACGGTCATATACCTTTGAGCTGTCCCAAGGCTCAAGCTGAATAACCATATTGATTTTTTCAGTAAGTTTAACTGCACCCATACCAAAAAGACCACGCGCATTTATAATACCTATTCCTCGAAGTTCGATAAAATGACGGATATTATCAGGTGCAGAACCAACAAGTGTTTTTGCAGAAGCTTTTCTTATTTCAACAGCATCATCAGCAATAAGACGATGACCACGCTTAATAAGTTCGATTGCAGTTTCACTCTTACCGACACCGCTATCACCTACGATAAGAACACCCTCACCATAAACTTCAACAAGAACACCATGTCTTGTAATACGAGGTGCAAGTGCAGTACCAAGGAAATAGATAAGAGTTGACATACTTGCAGATGTTGCATCTGCAGTTCTTATAACAGGAACTTTGTACTTTTGTGCACATTCAATCATACCATCAATTGGTTCAAGACTTCTTGTAATAATAACAACAGAGGGTTGTTTGCTGAAAAGTCTTTCAATACATTCAAGTTGTTGTTCCTTACTGAATGATTTTATAAATTCAAATTCTGAAAAGCCAAGATACTGAACACGAGCAGGATCAAAATATTTATCGTTACCTGCAAGTAAAAGTCCCGGTCTGTTAACTTCCTGAGAAGTTATTGAAATTTCAGACGCGTCGCAAGGCAAATATATTGCTTCAAGACCAAATTCATTAATTATTTTATCTAATGTTACGGAATATGCAGATGCCAAAACGCCTACCTCCCCTTTATAAAACATATTTAAGTTATTATATAACAATATCTTTGATTTTCCAATAGTTTTTTGAAAAAAATTTAATAAAACCGAACCCGACAGGATATTTCCTATCGGGTTCTTAATTTTAAGAAAAATGTTATTTCATATTTTCTTCGTATGACTTAATCATCTTTTTAACCATCTGACCGCCGACAGAACCTGCCTGCTTTGAAGTAAGGTCACCGTTATAGCCCTGCTTAAGGTTTACGCCAACTTCAGAAGCTGCTTCCATCTTGAAACGGTTGAGAGCTTCACGAGCTTCAGGTACTACATTCTTATTACCTCTTGACATCTGAATACACCCCTTATCAATTAAAGTTTTATATTAATTGCGTTTGCAGTAGTAGTTTGAACATTTCTTTTGTTTTTATTATTGATAATTTTTGCTAATTCGACACATATTCTCGCAACGATAAAAAATTATATCCTTGTCTTTTTGCTTCATCAATTATTTGATCAAGTGCGTTTGCGTTATCAGGTGAAACAGAATGCAAAAGTATTACTGCACCGGGATGAAGTCGTGACACAACAGTATCATAAGCATACTGCTCACCTTTTTGATTATTCAAATCCCAATCAGCATATGCCAATGACCAGAAAACACATGAATAACTTAATGAATTGACAGTTTTTAATGCAGTGTCAGTATATTCACCCTTTGGAAATCTGAAATACGGCTCACTATATTTGAATTTTTCTTTCAGATATTCTTCCATACCTCGAATTTCTTCTGTCATCTGCTGAGTAGAAATCTCTGCAAAAGAGGGATGATTTACAGAATGATTACCTACAATATGACCTTCGCTTATCATTCTTTGAATAAGTTCAGGGTTATCCTTAACCTGTGGAAGAGTGCAGAAAAATGCTGCATTTACATTCTTTTCTTTCAACACATCAAGAATCTTTTCAGTATATCCGTTTTCATAACCACAATCAAATGTTAGATAAAGTACTTTATCCTTTGATTTTGTATCAAGACAAAATGCATTAAAATTGTTACTTTCAAAATATTTCTGATTATTTATCGAAATTTCATTTGGTTTACCGTCTTTTGCCACACCGTAACTATGAGACTTTTTCTTGTCTGAATTTTGTGCCATAGGTTCAGGTAAAACGGATGTTTCAGGTGAATTTTTTTCATCCTGCATTGATGTTTGTCTTTCTGTTTCATTAATATTCTTTGGTTTTACACTACACGAAGTCAACAAACATATAATAATTAATGCACAAATTACTTTTGACAGCCTTTTCATAAGTGCTTACCTTAGTTCATCATTTTGTTTACACTATCTACTACATCATTAACAGTATTCATAGCCTTTTTAGCTGTCTTTTTCATCTTCTTTTTAGTTGACTTATCAGACATTGTGCCTGTCATAGCCATAGCAGCAGTACCTGCAAGCATACCTGCACCTACAACCTTGCCGACTTGTTTTTTATCCATTATTATTCCCCTTCCTTTCATATTTTTTTGCTCAAAATTAATGAGCAGTAATATTTTTTGAAAGAAAGTAAAAAAAATTATCAAATTCTATTTTAAAATATTTCTAAAAATGTTATACTTTGAATTAGAAAAAATTTGAAAATTCAGGTGATTTTATGACATTGAATATTGTAATGGTTGAACCAGAAATTCCACAGAATACAGGTAATGTTGCAAGAATCTGTGCTGCAACAGGTGCAAGACTTCATCTTGTAGGTAAAATGGGATTTACTCCTGATGATAAAAAATTAAAACGAGCAGGTCTTGACTATTGGTATTTGCTTGACATTACATATTACGATACAATGGAAGAGTTTTTCGAGAAAAACAAAGGTGGAAATTTCTTCTATTTTTCAACAAAAGCACAAAAAAGACATTCAGATGTTTCATATCCTGACAACACATATCTTGTATTTGGTAAAGAAACCGCAGGATTACCTGAAAAATTACTTTTCGAAAATGCTGATAAATGCGTGCGTATTCCAATGATTGATGAGGCAAGAAGTCTTAATCTTTCAAATGCGGCTGCAATAGTTGTTTATGAGGCTATGCGACAGATTGGCTTTGAAAATCTCAAAAACTTAGGTCAGTTGACAAAATTTCATTGGTAGAAAGGGAATAGATTATGAAATACATTGTAATTCTTGGCGACGGAATGGCAGATTATCCGGTTGATTATTTTGACGGAAAGACCATTCTTGAAGTGGCACAAAAGCCGACAATAGATTATATGTCTGTAAATGGCGAGCTTGGTATGTGTAAAACTGTTCAGGACGGAATGAAGCCGGGCTCGGACGTAGCAAATCTTTCTGTTATGGGCTACGATACACAGAAATGCTATACAGGCCGTTCACCGCTTGAAGCGGCATCAATAGGCGTAAAAATGCTTGATGATGATGTTACTTTCAGAACAAATCTTGTAACTCTTTCTGATGAAGAGAATTATGAAGATAAAACTATGCTTGACTATTCAGCAGGCGAAATAACTACAGAGGAAAGTACAGAGCTTATAAAGGCTATTGCAAAAGAGCTTGATACTGATATTATCAAA
>JAZQUC010000087.1:0-10799 GCA_045631075.1 Candidatus Fimenecus sp.
CCTGTAAGCATTGAAAGGTCGTGAATGTGAATATCAGCATTTCTGTGAGCGTTGCCGATTTCGTCATCATAAATTTCAGAGAGCCAATAGTTAGCAGTAACAGCACCTGAGTTTGAAAGAATCAAACCACCTACTGAATATGTTACAGTTGAGTTCTCTTTAACACGCCAGTCACTAACATTAAGGTAGTTGTCGATAATAGCCTTATAGTCAACCATTGTTGCATTAAGGTTACGGATTTTTTCTCTCTGACGACGATAAATAATGTATGCTTTTGCAACATCGTCATAACCAGCCTTGATAAGAACAGATTCAACACTATCCTGAATGTTTTCAACGGAAATTGTTTCACCCTCAATTTTAGGCTCAAATTCTGCAGTTACTTTAAGTGCGAGGAAATCGATAATATCTGAGTTGTACTGCTTGTTACATGCATCAAATGCGAGAGTAATAGCTTCTGCAATCTTCTTAAGGTCAAAAGATGCAATTTTTCCGTCTCTTTTTACTACGTTATACATATTGTGCCCTCCTATTTATTCTTTGATTATTTGTGCATTAAAGGTAAATCTCGCTCCCCATTACGCACAGTTTTATTGGTTAGCGAGATTTATTATATTATATATATAGTGTATTGTCAATAGGTTTTTGCACAATATATTGTGTTTTTTCTAAACTCCTCTAATTTCAACACTTGGTATAAATTCTGTTGCTTTTTCCTTCATTTCTTTGAGCAAAAATACTGAAACTGGCTCTAATCCGTCGGTTATAAGGTCTCCGGAGTCCACAAAATTCTGTAAAAAGTACTTGTGTGTGCCTTTAAGCCATACCACAATATCTTGTATATCATCAAGAGTATGAAAATTCTTTACAATTGTTGTTCTGAACTCATAATCTACTTTTCCTTGCTTTAAAAAGTCCACACTTCGTTCAATAGGTGTAATATCAAAGTCATTGACACCTATTGTTTTACCATATTTTGCCTTGCTGTTTTTTATGTCCATAGCAACATAATCCACAAGACCTTTTTCCACAATAGAAATAAGCTTTTCAGGGAAACTACCGTTTGTGTCGAGCTTTACTGAATAACCCAAAGACTTGATTTCTGAAATGAATTCTTCTATACCGTCTTGTAAAAGTGGTTCACCACCTGTTATTACAACACCGTCAAGAAGCCCTTGCCTTTTCTTTAAATATGCCAACACTTCATCAACATCCATATAAGTTTCCTTGTCAATATGAGTTACAAGTGATGCATTGTGGCAAAAAGGACAACGAAAATTACATCCAGGAGTAAACACGATACACGCAACCTTACCAGGATAGTCCAATATAGTTAATTTTTGAAAACCATTTATAAGCATAATTATCACCGAAATAAATATATCACAAAACAATAAAAATGTAAATTGCACAAGTACTTAAAATATAAGCCTTTAATTTTTCTTTAAAATATGGTATAAATAATACAGATTTATTTTGCGAGGATTTTTTATGAGAATTGCAGTTATTTTTACAGGTGGTACAATTGGTAGTCGTACAAATGACAAATGGATTACCGTTGATGCATCCACAAAATATGACCTTTTAAAGCATTACGAAAATGACAATGACATTTCTTTTGAAACATTTTCACCATACAATATATTAAGTGAAAATCTTTCTGCAAAGGAGCTTAATTTATTGCAGAAAGAAATCAGCGAAAGACTTTCTGAAAATTATGACGGTATTATTGTAACTCATGGGTCAGATACGCTTCAATATTCTTCAACTGCTATTGAATTTGCATTTGGCGACTGTGAGATTCCTATTATTTTCGTTTCCGCTGATTATCCGTTGGATAACGAAAAATCAAACGGATATCCGAATTTTCAATGTGCGGTTGAGTTTATCCGAAACAAAATTGCCAATGGTGTTTTTGTTTCTTACAAAAACGATGATGAGCTTGTTACAAACATTCACATTCCGTCAAAACTTTTAGGACACAATGAACTTAACGCCAATATATATAGTATAGATAAAAAGCCGTTTGCAGAATATAATGGTGAATTTAAAATAAACAATGTCAAAACACCTGAAAATAATAAGCAAACAGGAATTACAAATTATACATCCGACTCACAAATTCTTGTAATTCCAAATGTACCGGGTCAAAGTTATTCATATTGTCTCGACAATTATAAAGCTATTCTTTTCAAAACCTATCACAGTGCAACACTTGACACATCAAACAAAAAGTTAATTGATTTTTGTAGCACGGCAAGTGAAATGAATATTCCTATGTTTGTTATAGGTGCTGAATCCGATACAAATTATGAAAGTACAAAGATTTATAAAAAGCTAAATATCAACATCCTGCCTTACAAAACTTTCATATCCGCATATATGAAGCTTTGGGCAGATATAAGTAACGACAAAATAGACTAACATAATACCGTAGGAAAATGAATTCCTACGGTAAAGTTTTTATTCTGTTATTTTAGCAATTTCCTGTTCAAGCACTTCTTTTGTAAGCATACCTACTCGATGTGATACGATATTTCCGTCCTTGTCTATAAATATAGTCTGTGGATAGCTTGAAATACCATAAGTTTTAAGGGCGTCGTGTTGTGTATCAAAGAAAACAGGAAACTCATATTTTTCTTGTTCAATAAACGCTTTTGCAGAGTCAACTGTTTCTCCGTTTGTGCCCGTTGCATTTACCATAAGAAACTGTATATCAGGATTCTCTTTATAAGCCTCATTAAAATCAGGCATTTCAACCTTGCAATAATAACACCAGGTCGCCCAGAAATTAAGCACTACAGGTTTACCTTTAAAGTCAGACAATTTAACATTATTCCCGTCAGCATCTGTTACTGTAAAATCAGGTGCTGAATTTTTATTGTTTTCTGTTGTGTTTTCTTCGGTTGTGTTTTCTGTTGTGGAAATTGTAGATTGTCCTGTGCCCTGATTAAGATATTCATCACCATACTTATTATACAAGAACATTGAACCCGCTAAAATTCCCACAAGCAAAAGTGCAATTATGAGCCATCTAACTGTATTTTTCATTTTTTATCACCTACGAAATAAGATTTATAAATTTACCGAAAAGCCCTGTTACCATAAGCACGCCTACCACAACCAAAAGGCAACCGCAAACTGTATTTATAACCTTGTAATGCTTTTTAATAAATGTAAATGCACCTCTCAACTTATCAATAAGAATCGCACTTATAAAAAATGGTATTCCAAGTCCCAATGAGTAAAGCAAAAGCATAATTATGCCTTCTGTTGCCTGTCCTTGACTTGCTGCCATCATCAATGCAGAGCCTAAAAATGCACCTACGCAAGGTGTCCAGCCAATTGAAAATACAATACCGAAAACCATTGATGAGAAAAATCCTAAATTTTCGGTTTTCGCCTTTTTTGAGCCTTTGAAAATGTTTAATTTAAACACACCAAGGAAATTAAGACCAAAGAAAATAACAATAAGTCCCGTTATAACATCAACAACTCTTTTATACTCATTGAGCAACTGACCGAATGTGCCTGCCAATGCACCCATAAGTACAAAAACAATTGTAAATCCAAATATAAAGCCCAAGGCATTTTTTACTGTCTTTTTTGTATTTCTCTCTTTGCCACCAGCGAAATATGAAATGTAAAGTGGTATCATTGGTAAAAGGCAAGGAGATATAAATGTGATGACGCCTTCAAGAAATGCTATAAAATATTGCACAATAACTCCTCCTTTATAATTTCTATTATATATTATTTATAAATTTCTGCAAGATATTTTTATATATACTCAACTTAACACCTTGATTTTAATAAATCATTGTAGTACAATAATTAGGTTAAATAAATTCTTTTGGGAGGTATTTGTGTTATGGGAAAATATCTTTTAGTAAATGCCGATGACTTTGGTATGTGTAAAAGTGCTAACGAAGCAATTTTTGACTTGTTTGAGTCAGGAAGACTTAAGTCATCAACTGTTATGATGCCTTGTCCTGCTGCAAAGGATGCTGTTGATTTTTCAATCGCTCACCCTGAATACGCAATAGGTGTTCATCTTACAACAACTGCTGAATGGGAAACATATCGTTGGAAGGCTCTTACAAATGGTCCAAGCCTTCACGACGCTGAAGGTTATATGTGGCATACTGGTGAAGATGCTGACAAATACGGTAAAATGGACGAAATCGAAAAGGAAATCAGAGCACAGATTGATTTGGCTCACGCATGGGGAATGAAGCCATCTCATGTTGACAATCATATGGGTTCATTGTACGGACACCTTACGGGCAGATTCTCACTTCTTAAAATGACACTTCGTGTTTGTGGTGACTATGGTTACGCATTCCGTATGTTCACATCAGCTGACAAGCGTGTTGCTCCAAGAGGTACTCCATATTTCCTTTGGAATGCTTGCACTCTCCTTTCAAAGAGTTGGGGTAAAAAGTACAATGTAATTATGCCTGATTATCTTCTTTTCCCTGATTGGGACGTTATGCCAACTGATTCTTATGAAAGCTACAGAAAGAAGATTCTTGATATCTGGTGCAATATTCCTGAAGGAATTACTGAAACTTATGTTCATCCTGCACTTGAAACAGATGAACTTAAATCAATCGTTCCACTCTGGGAACAGAGAGTTTGGGAATATCAGGTTATGAAAGACCCTGAAACTGAAAAATATCTTAATGCTCACGGTGTTGAACTTGTTAGCTACCGCGATATTATCAGAATGAAAAGCAAATAATACATAAAAAGCTATGGCGTTGTGAAACAAATCACAACGCCTTTTTCATCGAATTCAATCCAAAACTTAACTCGTTTTTATTGAATTAATTTTTTATTGTGATATAATTAAGAACATTATTTGTTGTTTTCGGAGGGACTTTTATGACAACAAACGCAAAACTTAACAAGCGTTGGCTTTACCTTGTGTCAGGTGTATTCACAATGCTTTTTTCAGGTGTTTTATATGCCTGGTCAATTTTAAAAATTCCATTTAAGAATGAATTTGAATGGAGCGACTCGGTTTTAGCCTTCAACTTCACTTTGACAATGTGTTTTTTCTGCCTGGGTGCTTTTTTCGGTAGCTTAATCTGTAAAAAAATCGGTCCAAAAATCACACTTGTTGTTGCTGGTCTGTTGGTTGGCGTAGGATTTATTTCAACAGGACTTTTAAATGCTCAGAATCCATATCTTTTGTATCTTACATACGCTGTTTTGTCAGGTACAGGCATCGGCATTTCATACAATGTTGTAGTATCAACAGTCAACTCTTGGTTTCCTGACAAAAAAGGCTTCTCATCAGGTTGCTTGATGATGGGATTCGGTATCAGCACACTTTTACTTGGTAACATTATCAGCGCATTGTTTGAAAACGAGAAATTTGGTTGGAGCAAGGCATATATTCTTTTAGGTATTGTTGTGGCAGTTGTTCTTGTATTAGCAGGACTTGTTCTTAAAAAACCTTCTGCTGATATTGAATTTCCTGCACCAAAAGCTAATAAGGTTGCTCAGAAGGAAGATTTTGAAACAAGAGATTTTTCAACAAAAGAAATGCTTAAAAGCTATACATTCTGGCGGGCATTTGTATTTATGGCACTCATTACCGCTGTTGGTAATTCAGTTATAAGCTTTGCAAGAGATTTAGTTATTTCTGTTGACGCAGCACCTGCTCTTGCAACAACACTTGTCGGTGTGCTTTCTGTTTTCAATGGTATCGGTCGTATTCTTACAGGCGCAGTTTACGACGCTCTTGGAAGAAAAATCACAATGTTAGCTTCTAACATTCTCACAATTTTTGCTGCAGGACTTACACTTGTTGCAGTGCAGACAAACTCACTTTCACTTTGCATCGTGGGACTTTGTCTTACAGGTCTTTCATATGGCTCATGTCCGACTATGACTTCAGCTTTCACAGCATCATTCTACGGCACAAAATACTTTGCTACAAACTACAGCCTTACAAACTTCAACTTGATTGTAGCGTCATTCATTGCAACTTTCAGCAACTCTTTACTCATCTCAACAGGTAGCTACACTGCACCTTTCGTAATGCTTTTGATTTTAGCAGTCGGTGCATTGGGACTTAACTTTACAATTAAAAAGCCATAAAAAATTATTGATACACATAATCAAAACAGCGGGGTGAAATCACTCCGCTGTTTTCTGTACAATTTTCTCTAATTGCAGATAAGTTTTAGTTACTGTTTTTCTTATAATTTTTTCTATTTGTACTGAAATTTTTTCCACTTTCACAAGCTTAAATATAACTATTCGAATTTTATCAATTAATATGCAAGTAACAAAAATTGCCAAAGCAGTAAAAATTATAAATAGAGTTAACAATATTAAGTCAGAATTTCCGACAACAGTATATATTTTTGATATTAAATACTCTCTTATATAACTATTATCATGTATCAAATAAACTGAAAAAGCAGACGACGAAAAAATTGGAATGATTTGCGTAAATAATGAACTGCATTTTACTTTTGAAAAGAAACATAATAAAGCAATTGCCATTAAAACTATGGTAGGAGACACATATCGTACAAGCAGATTACTTTGATTTACTAATAGTGAAATATTTGAAAATTGCATTACAATTTTTGAAATCCAAGTAATCACAAATAACAATAAGGCAATAATTAACCACCATTTTTTTGAAAACAATTTATCTAAATTGAATTTTTTTATAATTGCACCTATTAAGTATATAAAAGCAAACCAAATCAGACCATATCCGCCCTGTAATGAAAACGTATCGTAAATGGTAGAAATAATACTAAAAAATAAAAAAACACTAAAAAACACAAAAGCTTGTTTCAGATTTAATTTTTGCACAAGCAAGTTTAACATTGGAGAAAGCAAAAATAATCCAAAATAAGTTGAGAAAAACCAATAGCTTTTTAATATTGTCGGGAAAAAACTTTTCACAAGCTCTTTTAATTCAAAAGGAACAAATCCTAAAAATGTAAACACTAAAAATATTGAAACACTATAAAAACCAACCGTAAGTATTAAAGATATTATGTTTTTAATTTTCGGAAAAACATTATTCTCTTTATACCCAACATAACCTGAAATAAGCACAAAACATATTACTGCTGGATATGCCAATATTTCAAAAAACCAAACAATTGAAAAGCTTGTAACTGTATGTTTGAGAGTCAAAAGGCCTCCATGCCCTAACACATGTAAAACAACTACTCCCAGCATTGATAATATTCGCAGCATATCAATTCCAAAATTACGAGTTTGACTTTTCATATATATCTCCTTAATAGTGTACTTCGATTATTGTATCACACTCCTACTAAAAAGTAAATTCCACAGTATAAATTCCCTTTAATCACAAATACTAACATCACAATTTGAATTTTTCGAGAGGGTTCTTGCCTCCCTCTGACGAGGGAGGTGTCAAAACGCAGTTTTGACGGAGGGAGAGATAGTCTTTTGAGTACCCCTCAGTCAACTTCGTTGACAGCTCCCCTGACAAGGGGAGCCAAGAGGACTCTCTGCAACAAAGGAGATAAAAAAATGAACGCAACTGGGATTGTGAGAAGAATTGATGATTTGGGAAGGGTTGTTATTCCGAAAGAGATTCGTAGGACTATGCGAATCCGTGAGGGAGACCCCTCTCAAATAACATTGACAGTAATCGAGCGATTTTTCTTATCATCGTTCAAACTTTACATAAGAAAAAACAAGTTAGAAAAAGACCGAAAGAGATCAGAAGAAGTACATCGAAACTTTGAAAAGGTTGTAGAATACTTCAAACAACAAGCAAAAAACAAATAAACTATTGAGACACATAATCAAACAAAAGCACCCTTGTAGTAAACGCACATGCTACAAGGGTGCTTTATGTCTATATGTATATTATTTTAATTATATCACTAATATATTTGATTTTATGTCGTGCATATGATAAAATTTAATCAAATGATGTTGAGAGGTGCAAAATATGGGTGATACAAAAGATAAACTAATCGACCAAGTAGGCGGTGTTCTCGAAAAAGCATATAACGACGTCGTACATCCATCTGCTAAATCTATCGGTAATATTTTTAGTTTGTTTCCAAGGACGATTGGAGTATGGTTTGGTAAGTGGGAAAAATGGATTATTAATGGTGAAGAAAGCATTAAATTAACAGCAGAAGCTGTTGAAGAAAAAGTGAAGAATATTCCTGAAGAAAAGTTATCGGAACCCGAACCTTATGTTGCAATACCCGCCATTCAACAATTGAGTTATTGCTATGATAGTGAGGAATTGCGAGAAATGTATGCCAACTTACTTGTTTCTTCTATGAATACGGATACTAAATATCAGGTGCATCCATCTTTTGTAGATATTATCAAGCAGCTCACTCCAGACGAAGCAAAACTACTTAAAATACTCCCAAATGGGGATAATTTCCCACTGATAGATGTGAAAATGAATCTCCCCGCTGGAGGTTATATATTAAAGGTACATAATTTCACCAATATAAGTGAAGGTGTGTGCGATTGTCCTTCTAATGTTTTTGCATATTTAGATAATCTTGAAAGACTTAAATTAATTGATATAAAAAACGACACATACTTAACAGATAATAATTTATATAAACCTTTAGAAATGCACTCTGAAATTCAAAAAATAATGGTACAAGCTTTACCAGAAGGCCATAAATACGAAATTACAAAAGGAATATTCAAACTTACAGCATTCGGGCGAGAATTTATAAAAATTTGTTTAAGTTAATAGGTAATAATAGCAAATTTAAATTACAAAGCAACCAACCAAGGAGACTATACAATGATTTTTGTTACACCACAAAGCCACAAAGAATTGCTTCCAAATAATGATGAACTTGTTTCAATTGATGGAAAAGAAAGTTACTCTGTAATTAAAGGTGTTCCTATTTTACTTCCTAAAAAAACAAATCCCGATTGGAGTCGTGAACTTATTGAAATTATCTTTTGGGAACATCCTGATGTAATTAAAAACATTTATGAAGAAATAGAAAATGATAATGTTGCTGATTGGAATGAAGTTTATCTCAAATATATAAAAGAAACACACGGAACAAAAGAAAATATTTTAAAGGCTTTTGATTTATATAAGCAAAAAGATACAGAAGTCTGGATTACAGGTGATAAAAGCGGAAATATAACAAATAAACAAATTGAAACTTTTGAGAAATTCAATAAAAAAAGTATAGGCGAAAAAAGGACAGTCACCAAAATCAACGGAACAGGTTCTCTTTGGGACAGATATCGTTACTTTGGTGAATTGGTTTGTAAAGAACCAACTGATAAAATATTGGAATTAGCAACAGGTGCGGGTGGTGGAACTGCTTCAGTTGCATTGTATATGTCAAATAATTGCGTTTTATATACTGTTGACATAGGTTTTGATTGTCTTGGTAATGCTTTAGGCATTGCAAAATATCAAAAGAAAAATATCGTTCCTGTATGTGCAAATTTTTGGTATTTGCCTTTTAAGAATAAATCATTTAAAACAATTTGTACTGCTTGTGGACTAGATGAATCAAGAGAGATTATTGAAACTTTAAAAGAAGTTGCAAGAATATTGGCAGACGACGGTAGATTTGTTGTTGTTTCAAGAAATAATGCATTTATGCGACAACACAGAATTTTAGAACCCTTTGGATTTACAGAAAAAGAAACACTTGAAATTCTTAAAGATTGCAGATTGTATAGTGACTTACACAATCTTGATGAAATCTGTGATATTTTGGGTATGAAACTTATATCACGCAAAGAGTACAGAGATAATGAAAATATTGCTCATTCTGTATCTGAATACATAAAGTAACAAAATACAATTCACATAACCAACTTTAACACTCCCCCACCTGAAATTTCTATTCTGGTGGGGTGCTTTTTTGTTCAAAAACTTTTGGAAAATCTGCTCATAATTTCTACAAAAAGTGTGATACTAATATCACATTTAATTTGTAAAAAAGAGGAGATTAACATATGAAAGCAACTGGGATTGTGAGAAGAATTGACGATTTGGGAAGGGTTGTTATTCCTAAAGAGATTCGTAGGACTATGCGAATCCGTGAGGGAGACCCGTTAGAAATTTACACAGCGTCTGACGGTGAAGTTATTTTCAAAAAATATTCACCTATCGGTGAGTTGTCGGAGTTTGCGAGTCAGTACACAGATGTTTTGCACAGGGCAACAAACTTACCTGTTATGATTACTGATCGTGACCATGTTATTGCCGTGGCAGGCATGCCGAAAAAAGATGCTATGGACAAACGAATATCTGCTCAACTTGAGGAATTAATGGAAAATCGTGAAAATTATGTTGCTTCCCCTGACGCGAAGGCACTTTATCCTTTATCGGACAAAGAAAAGGAAGCAGGACTTGCATTCACCATTATTGGTGGTGGTGATGTTACAGGTTCAGTTATTTTAATGATGAATCCTGACGGTAGTATGCCCACACAGACGGAAATTAAGCTTGTGTCCGTTGCTGCATCATTTTTAGGTAAACAAACGGAAGAATAATTCGGAATTCGTAATTTCGGAACTGCGTTGCGATTGTAAATATTAACCAATATGGTTATGCATGTAGGGGCAGGTCTCTGTGCCTGCCCGTAAGTTTATCTGTTAACCACGGGCGAGCACGGAGACTCGCCCTTACACGGTGACCGATTTGATATATTGTAGGGGTCATTCACGAATGACCCGTTCCAAAGTGTGCTGTTCACTTATTGCAGGCGGATGAAGGGTGCGGGTGTCCGGTGGACACCTCTGCGAAGCAGAAGCACCGACCGAACCGG
>JAZQUC010000088.1:0-13061 GCA_045631075.1 Candidatus Fimenecus sp.
CGCACATTTCACATTTTAAAATTGACATTATATTACCTCAATTATTTAAGTGCTTTGCATTTGTTGTTTCTGTTGTCAATGAGAATAAGCAATTCTTGTGCCTGATTTTCCATTGCAACAGTGTCACCACTCTTGACAGCAGTTTCAAAAATTCTGAATTCATAACCGATTCTGCCCTCGATTTCACTGAGATGTTCATTGCTCATAGGGTCAGAATAACGGACTGCTTCATAAACCTTGTTAACTAAATTTTTTGATTCTGGTGTGTTTGCTCTTGCCATAAGATTCTGTGCATCAACTGTAAGAGTCTTGATGAAGAATGTCTGTTCTTTAATTTTTTTGTCAATGGATTCAACGATATCACCCGCAGCGTGTGCCTTGATAGCAGCAATAGCAACAAATGCGAGTACAAGTACGCTGACAATAGCAGCAATCCATGTTTCTGCAGTTGGAATTGCCATGAAAATTGAACCTGCAACTGCACTTACAACAACACCGATAATGCTTACACGAAGTAATGGGATGTTGTAGAAAATTTTTGTGATATTGTCATCCTTAAGTCCGATGTATGCGCAGGCAAGTTGACCAACAAAGCCAATCATAACAAGGGCATAACCAAACCAGAATGTGTCTGTGAATTTTGATTCGCCATTGATTTCAGAAGGAGAAACAAATACGATTACATTGAAAACAACGGCCAAAATAGCCCATACAACTGCATATAATTTAAAGTTTTTACTGATTTTCATTTTTGTGTCCTCCTATTAAAGCTTTTCACCACATTGTGAACAGAAGTTTCCGTTTGTTGCTTCTGCACCACATTTAGGGCAAGTGTTTACGAATTTATATCCACATTCAAGACAGAATTTGCCTTTCTGAACTGATTTATTACAATTAGGACAAACTACAAGATTTGATTCTTCAACTTTTTCGCCACACTGAAGGCAGAATTTTGCATTCTGTGGAAGTGTAGCACCACATTTGGCACATTTAGGGTTTGAGGTTGCATTTACAACATCACCCATCATGCCACCGACCATACCGCCGACTGCACCACCGACACCTGCCATTGTGCCAAGTCCAACGCCCATATTGGTGAATTCACCAACTGCTTCATTCTGTGCAACCTGTTCAGCAACATCAAAGCCACGCTCCTGACTGTATGTATAGCCTTCCTGTGCACGCTTTGTAGCCTGTGCTTTTGAGTCAATAACAAGCTTTTGTGCTTCTGTTTCTGCATAAATTAAGTCCGTCTGCTGACGAAGTTTTGCTTCTGCAATATCAGCATACTGACGGAAATGAAGCTCCTTAAAGCGTTCGTACTGCTTGTCACCGTCAGGCTTAACAATAGTTGTTACAAAGAATTTTTCAAGTGCGATACCGTATTCAGCAAAGTCATTTACAAGAAGTGCTTTAATAGCATCAGAGAACATTGCAAGATTTTCGTCAATCTCAAAAATATTGATGCTGTTTGCCTTCATTGTCTGTGCAATATATGTCTTTACTCGTGTCATAAGGAATGAACGGAAGAACATAACAAGCTTTGACTGTGTAAGGAAATCCTCTGTGCCAACAAGCTTTAAAAGAAGTCTTTTTGAGTCTTCTGCACGAAGGCTCATTTCACCACTTGCACCGATTGAAATAGGAAATTTGTATGTAGGCTCAATGTACTGAACTTTTGAGTCAGTACCCCATTTGATAGCCATCTGTTCAACCTTGTTGATAAAGTAAACTTCACAATGGAATGGAGTTTCGTCACCTGTTGTACGGTTAAGCAATTTGCTGAGCTTTGGTACATTCTGTGTTTCAAGAGTGTATCGACCTGCACCGAAAATATCAAGCGCCTGACCATTCATAAAGAAAATTGCTTCCTGATTTTCGTGAACAATCAACTGTGTAAGGCTGTTAAAGTCCTCCAGTGGGTGCTTCCAAATAAAAGTGGTATTGTCACCCTCGTATTTAATAATATCAGCAATCTGTGCCATATTGTTTTCCTCCTTAAAAAAGGGAATAATCACCTATTTATACAATTATAGTACTATAAAATTTTTATGTCAACAAAGATAGAAAGATTATTATGACTTTTATGTATTGAAAAATGTTTTGAAAAGTGTTATTATTCTTTTAATTAATGTGAAAGGGGAGTAACCTTTATGGCAAAAAAACAAAAAGCACCTAAAGAGGTTAACAATCATCCTAACAAGATTGGTTTTAAGGACATAGCTGGTTATACAATTGCCGAATCAGGTAATATGTTCAATCTTACATATATTACAAGCTACCTTAAAATCTTTATGACTGACGTTATCGGAATAGCACCAAAGCTTGTTGGTTATATGTTTATTATCACTCGTCTTTGGGACGTTGTTAATGACCCACTCTGGGGAGCTGTCGTTTCAAAACGAAAAGCAGGTAAAGACGGTAAATATCGTCAGTATTTGCGTCTTGTTGCAGTACCACTTGGTATTTCGACTGTGATTTGCTTTATTCCGTTTAACGACCCTAATTCAATTTTTTACAATCAAACATTAGCCGAAAAACCAATGCTTTTGTTCGTTCTTGCAATCATATTGTACTTGGTATATTGCACAATGTACACTGCAATGAACATTCCGTTCGGTTCGTTGGCTTCTGTTATTACTGATGACCCTAAGGGCAGAACAATTCTCTCAACTGCTCGTTCAGTAGGTAGTGGTATTGGTGGTGCAGTTGTTCTTCTTATTGCGCCTATGATTATTTATGTTGGCAGTGGCAGAATCGACGAACAGACAGGACTTGAAATCGAAGTTGCTGACGGTAGCAGAATGTTTATGTATGCTCTTTTAATGGGTATATTCTCAATCGTTACTTACCTTGTTGGTCATAAGATGGTTAAGGAAAGAGTGCCAGCAGTTGAGGATGAAAATGTTGACTTAAAGGGCGTTTATAAAGGACTTTTCAAGTCAAAACCATTTGTGTTGCTCACATTGTCAGGTGTTCTTATCAGCGGTCAGCTTCAGTTTGGCTCGTTTAATACATATCTTTATAAGAATTATTTTACAAATACAGGTCTTAGTATTATCGGTACAATCTGTAACTATCTTCCAATGGTAATACTCATTTTATTCACACCAAAGCTTTCTGCAAAATATGGTAAGAAAGAGCTTTGCGGAAGAATGTCAATTGTTTCTGCAATAACATCAGTTTTCCTTTTCGTTACTGCAAATAATCAGGACTTCATTATGTGGATAAATCCGACACAGGGAATTTACCCTGCATGGCTTTATATGCTCTGCTTACTCCTTATCGGATTCGGCTACACATTCGTAAGCCTTACTTGTTGGGCAGTTGTTATGGACGTTATTGACTATCAGGAATACACAACTGGTATCCGTAACGAAAGTGCAGTTTATTCTGCATATACCTTCGGCCGTCAGTTAGGTCAGGCAATTGCTGACGCAGGCGGACTTTTCCTTCTTCAATGGGCAAAATATGACAGCCTTACAGCAGGTAACGGCTTTATTGCAGAAAATGATACAAGTAACAAGATTATGTTTATCTGTACAATAATTCCTGCAATTGTTTACACAAGCGTATGGCTTATTTTCAGATTCGGTTATCCACTTACAAAAGAAAAGATGGAACCAATTTATGCTGCACTTCGTGAAAAGCACGAAGCAGAAGCAAAAGCTGAATAAGTTTAATATAACGATTAAAGCACCTCGTAAGGGGTGCTTTTTTAAATGCAGAATGCAGAATTCAGAATGCAGAATTTAGAATTTAGAATGCAGAATTTAGAATTTAGAATGCAGAATTTAGAATTTAGAATGCAGAATTGTGGAACTGCGTTGCAATTATAAATAAAACCAATATGGTTTGTAGGGGACGACGACCCCGGCGTCCCGTTGTTGGTTTTTCTGCACACTTATTTCGGGCTGCCGTGGTCGTCAGCCCCTACGAAAAACTCACCGACAAATTATAATTTGTCAAAATTTTAACAGTTGCAAAATTGGAACATGTTTAGTATAATAAATTTACAATAAATTCTTCAGGAAAGAGTGATATTAAAAATGGGAAAAAATGAAATCAGACCTTTTGGCTGGCGTGACAAATTAGGTTACGCTATGGGTGATATGGGCTGTGGCTTTTCATTCCAGCTTGTTTCAACATTTATGCAGTTGTTTTACTTGCAGTATATCGGCATTAAAGCGGCTGACTACGCAGTAATTATTATTATTTCAAAAGTATTTGATGCTATCAATGACGTTGTTATCGGTAACCTTGTTGATACAACAAGACTTGGCAAAAACAGTAAAAGTAAGTATATGCCTTGGATTATTGCAGGTGGCTTAATCCTTGTGATTTTTAATGTAATGTTGTTTGCACCTGTTACAAATTTCTCTTATGCAGGAAAATATGCTTGGTGTCTTATTGGATATTGCTTATGGTCAATTGCTTATACAATGGTAAATGTGCCTTATGGTTCATTACATAGTGTAATCACAAGTGACCCACAGGAAAGAGTTTCTCTTTCAACATTCCGTAGCGTTGGTGCTGCATTACCTGCAATCGTAATTATGATTGTCCTTCCTGGTATCGTTTACGATAAATCTGTAAATGCTCAGGGCATTGAAGTAGAAACACTTAAGGGTGCAACACTTCTTCCTGTTGCTCTTGTAATGTCAATTGTGGCTTTTGCAACTCTTTGGGGTACAACAAAACTTGTTAAAGAAAGAGTTCACCGTGATGACGATGGTCAGAATGTTACAGGTGCTAAGGCATTCTTCTCTGCATTCAAATCATTCTTTACAAACAGAGCTATGGTAGGTGCTACTATTGCAACAGTTGCTTCAGTTGCTCTTTTCAACTCAACAATGGCGCTTAACAATATGGTTTTCCAGTATTTCTTCCAGGATACAGGAAAAGTTGGTGTTGCAATGATTGGCTCTTATGCTCCTATGATTGTGTTTATGGCACTTTTAGGAAAACTTACAGCTAAATTTGGTAAGAAGAGTGTTATTGTAACTTGTATGCTTATCGGTGCTGTTTCAGGCTTAATTTCTCTTTTCGTGCCTATTTCAGCAGACTCAACAGGTATGATTCTTTATATTATTTGTCTTATGGGTCTTAATGTTGGTAATGCTGTATTCCAGATTTCTGTATGGGCTATCGTTGCTGACTGTATTGAAGTAAGTTACAGAAAAACAGGTAAGAGTGAAGTAGGCTCACTTTATGCTCTTTACTCATTCTTCCGTAAGCTTGCACAGGGTATTGGTCAGGCTGTAGTTTCATGGGGACTTATTGCAATCGGATTTGTTGAAGGTGAAAATGCTGTTCAGGCAGAAGGTTTTGGTGGCAAGGTTAAGAATCTTTATTTCATCGTTCTTGCAGCAGGTTCACTTATCGCATTCCTTTCAATGGCGTTTATTTATAACATCGGTAAGAAGGAAGAAGCTGAGCTTGCAGTAAGTGCAAATTCTTCAGCAAAAGCAGAATAAAACTAAATTACTTATTAAAATGCTCTTGGGAATTTCTCAAGGGCATTTTTTACATTTTGTTAACATAAAGGTAATCATTTCCAAAAATCTGTGGTATAATATGTTTGTAAATAATTAAAAGGAAGATGAAAAATGAATTTTTCACAACAATTAAGGGAAACGTTGCAACGATTCAGCTTTAAAATGCAACAATTTATGGCAGGTCGATACGGTACTGACCAATTTACATTGTTTCTTATAATATTTTCAATGGTGTTTACCTTTTTAGGAAATTTCCGACCGATAAGATTTTTGTATTTTGTCGGTGTTGCTATAATTTTTTATGGTCTTTTCAGAACTTTGTCAAAAAATTATGAGGCAAGACGAAAAGAACTTAATTGGTACTTACGATGGAGTGAAAAACCACGGGCAGAAATAAAACTTTTCGGCAATAAGCTTCGTGACAGAAATACTCATAAGTATTTTAAATGTAAAGAGTGCAAAACAGTTTTGCGAGTACCTAAAAACAGGGGCAAAATTGAAATCACCTGTCCAAAGTGTAGAGCGAAAACCGTTAAAAAGACATAATTTAAGTGTACATTGTTTGTCAAATTATAATTTATCGGGGAATTTTTCGTAGGGGTCGGCGTCTCGACGACCCGTTGTTGATTTTTTGTCATTGAAATCGGCTATTATCAGTAGGGGACGATGAGTCTCACCTGCCGGTTCGGTCGGTGCTTACTTCTAGCAGAGGTGTCCACCGGACACCCGCACCCTTCATCCGCCTGCAATAAGTGAACAGCATACTTTGGAACGGGTCATTCGTGAATGACCCCTACAATATATCAAATCGGTCACCGTGTAGGGGCGAGTCTCCGTGCTCGCCCGTGGTTAACAGATAAACTTACGGGCAGGCATAGAGACCTGCCCCTACATTCCAACCAAATTAATAATATTGTAGGGGATGACGACCACGGCAGCCCGAAATAAGTGTGCAGAAAAACCAACAACGGGACGATGTGGGCATCGTCCCCTACATACATAACCATATTGGTTAATATTTACAATCGCAACGCAGTTCCGAAATTACGAATTCCGAATTACGCATTACGAATTATCATCCCGACAAACTCTCAATTTGTTATAGAAAATTTTCTGAAACAGTCCACTAAAACGGACTGTTTTTTCTTGTTTTTTATTGAAAAAACGGTCATAAGTTGCTATTATACTTTTCGTACAGAACAAATGTTCGGTATAGAAAGGAGGCAGAAATGACTTTGGAACAATTAGGCAAGGAATATTTAAGACAAGCAGAAAGTATAAAGGAGATGATTGAAAGAGTTTCTGCCCTTAAAAAGGGTGTCTGTGGTATTGAATTGTACGAAATCAACAACAGGTTGACGATACTTCGTGAAATGGAACGGGACACAAGACTTACAGGTCAAAATCTTGTGGGATATTATGACAATAAGTCCAATAAAAAACCATATCATTCTCATAGATTGAATTGACAAATCTTATTTTATAGGTATAATTATACTTATAAAAAATAATGAGGTGATATGCGTGAAAAAGCTATTAAGCTGTTTTTTAGTTGTTTTCATTCTTTTGATAAATGTTGTACCTTGCTATGCTGCAAACCCTGCTTTGTCGGTGGGTGTAAGTGATTATTATGTTGACCCTGGCAAGGTGATAACAGTTAATGTTAATCTTTCAGCTAACTCAGGTCTTGGCACCCTTGATTTTTCAGTAAATTTCAATCCGTCAGAATTTGAATATGTTGCAGGCTCAGGAAAAACATCAGGTCTTTTTGATGAGGAAATATTCAATTCTTCATACGGTGATGGAACGCTTGGTTTTGTCGGTGTTGCAATGGAATCTGTTACAGCAGGTGGTAGTGTTATTTCTTTCAAATTGAAAGCACTTAAAAACGGTGGCGTGATTTCTCTTGCAGTCAACGAAGCTACTGACGCAGAAGAAAATAATGTTACAGTAACTAAGTCAAGTGTTAAGCTTAACTGTGCTCACGGTCTTATGAAATGGACGGTTACACAGGAGCCTACTTGTATGCTTTATGGTAAAGAAGAAGGCGTGTGCTCTTGCGGACACACAGAAAAACGCGAAATCGAACCAAACGATAAACATACTTTTACTGAATCAAAGGTTATAAGTGAACCTACATGTACAAAAACAGGTATTGAAGTTGGTACTTGCAAGGTTTGTAAGCAGGAGGGTGCAAAATCTGTAATTCCTGCATTGGGACATAATTTTTCTGATTGGAAGGTCACAAAGGAACCTACTGATACAACATTAGGTATCAAGGAAAGAAGTTGTAAGACTTGTAAGGAAAAGGAAACACAGATGATTTCACCTACAGGTGATATTCAGGATGAGCCTACAAGTGATGAAAATCCAACAGAAGAGCCAGTAACAGACCAGCCAATAGTTCCACCTACAACAGAGCCTGATTACAACGATTATTATGAAATCGAAACAGAGCCTACAACAGAAAACAATGGCATTTTAGGTAAACTTTTCGGTGATAATGTTCAGGGTAGTAGTGTGGCGCTTGTTGCGGTAACAGGACTTACAGTTTTGATTGTTGGTTTCCTTATCGCATATCTTGTTCTTCTTCGTAAAAAGAAATAATTGATTAAAACCTTGCAGTAATTGACTCTGCAAGGTTTTTTCTATTGAAAACAATGTATATGTATGGTAAAATTAAAATGTTATGGCAAAAAATACAAAATGAATTGCAATAAAGTGCATGATTTGATTACATCGTGAATTGCGATATGTATCGCATAATTTGCACCTGATGGTGCGTTGAATTGGCAATTCAAATCATGGAGCAATGCGAGAAATCATGACACAGTCAATTCACGCAAGGCAAATCATAAAATAATTTATAAGGGGATATATGACTATGCCAAAATTTACGGAAAAAATTGTTGTAGCAGCAATGAAATTAGGTATGAAAATTGCAGGTGCTGATGTTTCACAGGAAGAAGCATTGGAAGCACTTGGTGAAGTTACTATAACTGACGGTATGCCTGAGATTTTGCGTGAAGCAGCAGGTGAAACTGCAGTTCTTCTCGAAAATAACGGTGTTTTACCATTCAAAAAGGGTAGCAGAGTATCACTTTTTGGTCGTGTGCAGTGTGACTGGTTCTTTACAGGCTACGGTTCAGGTGGTGATGTTAAGAAGCCTTATGGCGTGAATCTTATTGACGGACTTAAAAATTGTGAAGATTTAGTACTTAACACAAAACTTGCTGATATGTATGAAAAATTCAGCAAGGAAAATCCAATCGACCACGGTGTGTGGGGTCATTGGCCAAGATTTTATCCTGAAATGCCACTTACTGCTGAAATCGTAAAGGAAGCAAAGGCAGAAAGTGACAATGCAGTTTTCGTTATCGGTCGTTCATCAGGTGAAGACAGAGAAAACGCACTTGAAAAGGGTAGCTTTTACATAACTGATGATGAAAGAATGGCACTTCACAGAATTTGTGAACAGTTTGATAATGTTACAATTCTTCTTAATATCGGCTCAGTTATGGATATGAGCTGGCTTCGTGAATTCGGTAGCAAAATCGGTGCTGTTATGATTGTATGGCAGGGCGGTATGGAAAGCGGTAACGCTGTTGCTGACTTGCTTTGTGGCAAGGTTAATCCTTGCGGTCGTCTTACTGACACAATTGCAAAGAATTATGAGGATTACCCATCATCTGCTAACTTTGGCAAGCTTGAATATAACTATTACGAAGAAGATATTTATGTAGGCTACCGTTATTTTGAAACATTCAATAAGGATGCAGTTGTTTATCCATTCGGTTACGGTCTTTCATATACTGATTTTGACGTAAAATTTGATTCAGCAGAACAGAATGAAGAAAATGTGACAGTAAAATGTACTGTAAAGAATACAGGTGCACTTGCAGGTAAGGAAGTTGTACAGGTTTATGTTTCAAAGCCTTGCGGAAGACTTGGTAACCCTGCAAAAGAGCTTGTTGCATTCGGCAAGACAAAGGTGTTGGCACCTGACGAAAGTGAAACTCTTGAAATCGTAGTGCCTGCTGACAGATTCTGGTCATATGACGATAACGGTGCAAGTGGTTTTGCATTCTCTTATGTTATGGAAAAGGGTGAATATGCTCTTTGCGTAGGTAAGAATGTTCGTGAAGCAGAAAAGGTTTGGAGCTATTATCAGGACAAAACAAAGGAAATGCTTAAACTCAAGCAGGTTTCTGCACCACAGATTTCATTCAACAGATTTGTAAATACAGAAAACGGACTTGAAAAGAGACCTGTAAGAACTCGTTCATATGATTTAAAACAAGTTATTCTTGAAAATATCGGTGAAGATGTTCAATATACAGGCGACAAGGGATATAAATTATCTGATGTTGAAAACGGTACTGTTTCAATGGAAGATTTTGTTGCACAGTTGAGCCTTGAAGAATTAGAAGCAATTTCTCGTGGTGATTATAAAATGGATTCACCTCTCGGTGCAAAGGGTAACGCAGGTGCTATGGGTGGTATTCTCGAAAGCCTTCGTAACAAGGGTATTCCACCAATGATTACAACTGACGGTCCTTCAGGTATCCGACTTCTTTCATACTGTTCACTTATCCCTAACGGTACAGCTCTTGCAAGTACATTCAACACAGAACTTGTGGAAAAGGTTTATGCAAAAATCAGTGAAGAATTAAGAGAAAAAGGTAGTGACATTCTTTTAGCACCAGGTATGAATATTCATCGTAGCCACCTTTGTGGTCGAAACTTTGAATATTATTCAGAAGACCCTGTTGTGACAGGTCTTATGGGTGCTGCTGCAGTAAAGGGTATCCAGACCTGTGGTGGTAGTGCTTGTCCAAAGCATTATGCTTGTAACAATCAGGAAGTAAATCGTACCAAGAATGATTCACGAGTTTCTGAAAGAGCACTTCGTGAAATTTATCTTAAAGGTTTCGAAATCTGTGTGAAGACTGCAAAGCCAAACACAATTATGACATCATATAACAAGATTAACGGCGTATGGGGACATTATAACTATGAACTTTGTGAAAGAGTCCTTCGTGAAGAATGGGGATTTGATGGTGTTGTTATGACTGACTGGTGGATGCGTCCATCAAAGAGTCCTGAATTCCCACAGATGTGTGACCAGGCATATCGTGTTCGTGCAGGTGTAAATGTTCTTATGCCAGGTGGTGACAGAGTGACTAATGGAAAGCCTGACGGTACGCTTCTTAAAACATATGGCAAAAAAGACGGTATCACACTCTATGAAATGCAGAGAAACGCAAGCTTCGTGCTTAAACTTTGTATGAAAAAGTATAAATAATAATTTGTTATAAAAAAAGAAAACGAGCTTCTGTGAGGAGGCTCGTTTCTTTTAAAAAAGGAGAATGAAAATGAAAGGGGATTCAATCATAAGGAATGGTGTTTCTTATGTGAACCACTGTATGCAATATAACATTAAAATGTGTAATAAAAATTGATAAAGAATTAAAAAATTGTAAACATCAATTTTGTAAGAATTTTGTAATAATTATTAAAGAGTTGTAACAATTATTGAAAAAAGTGTGCTTTTCAGTATAATTAAGGTGGTAAAATGTAAGAGGTATATACTATGGAAATGATTTTTAAATCAGAACAATCTTTGAAAAGAATAGAAAAGATAAGAGCTTTCCTTTTAAGTAATGAATGGATGGCTGTGTTGTTCTGTCTTGCAGGAGTGTTTACATCTGCAGGTGCTTTCTTTCCTGAAAAAAATATTGAAGTCATCGGCACAATCGTTTTCTGTTACATTCTCGGTTTCTGCATTTGTATAAGTGATGATATTATGGCAGGTCTTGCGCCACTTTCACTTACATCACTTGTGGCAATTAAGTGCTATGATTCATTTGACATATTTATAGGATATATAGGATATTTGATACCGCTTGTTGCGTTTGTGCTGTTCCATTTGATTGCATATCGCAAAAAGCTGACAACAAAGGGTACACAGTTCAAACCTATATTCTTTGTTTCAATCGCAATTCTGCTTGGCGGTGTCGGTTTTATTTCAGCTGAAGAATATTTTGCACCCACATCACTTTATCATATGTTTGGTCTTGGCTTTGCAATGCTGTTTATATATGCATATTTTTATGCACATATCGAGGTCAAGAGAAACTATTCACTTATTGACTTTGTGACAAAGGTTATGGTGCTTACTGGTTGCTTTGCATCATTTATGGTAATAACATTTTATATTATCAATATAAATGAGGTTATTGACCGTGGCGGACTTATATATCTTCAATGGCGAAACAACTGCTCTACAATTCTTATGATTACAATTCCGTTTGCTTTCTTTATGGCAAACAAAAAATCATATGCAACGGTATTCGGTTTCTT
The DNA here is from genome assembly GCA_045631075.1 of Candidatus Fimenecus sp. Taxonomy (GTDB): domain Bacteria; phylum Bacillota; class Clostridia; order Oscillospirales; family Acutalibacteraceae; genus Fimenecus. The sequence goes on from JAZQUC010000088.1 coordinate 11,862, forward strand.
CTTCTATTTCGCAATGTTGCTTACAGGCTCTCGTGGTGGTATGGTTTTCGGCTCAGTTGAAATTGTAATGTGTATCGTTATGTATATGCTTTACGACAGACGAAGAAGACTTGCTTACGCTATTATCTGTGCTTGTATTCTTTTCGGTTTTCTGGCATTTGCACCACAAATTACGGAATTTTTGGGATACACCATTGACCGACTGTTCAAGGCGGTAAATGATTTCCTTATGGGTGAATCAACAGAAGTCCGTGCTGCTCACTATGCACGAGGCATAAATGATTTCCTTACTCATCCGATTCTCGGTACAGGTCTTGGATATATGGGTAACAGGGATGTTCACGCATCTAAAGAGTTTGCTCTTTGCTGGTATCACTGTGCACCTATTCAGGTTTGTGCAAGCTTTGGTATAGTCGGAATTGTGGCATTTGGTTATCAGTTTATTAAGCGTAATATGCTTATCTGGAGAAAGGCTACTCTTTTCAATATGACAATTTTCCTGTCATATATAAGTCTTGAAATGATGTCACTTGTAAATCCTGGTGTTTTCTGTCCTGTACCGTACTTGTTATATGTAACACTGTTTATGGTGCTTGTTGAAAAATGTGACGGAGAATTTCAGGAAAAAATTATTGTAAGAAAGAGAAAACAAATAAAAGAAGAAAAGGCTTGACAAACAAGCCTTTTTTTGTTAGAATTCATATTTGCTATGGATAAATATTTCTAAATCCATATCCTTCCTCCCAAGGAGAGTTTGGGGGGCAAAGTCCATAAGGAGGTGTAAAGAATGTCAAAGTATGAAACAATTATGGTTTACTCACTTAAGAAGGGTGAGGAAGCTGCAAAAGAGCTCATGGAAAAATTCAAGGCTCTTATGGAATCAAACGGCACTCTTGAAAGCGTTGATGAATGGGGCAAGAGAAGACTTGCTTACCTTATCAATGACGAGGCTGAAGGTTACTATGTTCTCTTTAACTATGAAGCAGAAGCAGGTTTCCCAGCAGAGCTTGAGCGTGTTGCAAAGATTACTGACGGTGTTCTCCGTACATTAATCGTTAAGAAGTAATCGGAGGTAAAGATTTATGTTAAACAGCGTAATTATTATGGGCAGACTTACTGCAGACCCCGAACTTCGCACAACACCAAGTGGCGTATCAGTAACACGTTTTACTGTTGCAGTTGACCGTCGTTTCCAGAGAC
>JAZQUC010000089.1:0-3599 GCA_045631075.1 Candidatus Fimenecus sp.
CTTGGTGTTTTAGCCGCTGTGATTGCGTTACCATAATCACTTGGGTTAAATCCAAAACCATCCATAATACATAAAACTACAGGTTTGTTCATTTATGTCACCTTTTAATTATTTTGATGCAGCCGCAACAATCTTTGCAAAGTCAGCTGCTTTAAGTGATGCGCCACCGATAAGACCACCATCAACGTTTGCCTTTGCTACAAGTTCGTCAGCATTAGCTGCGTTCATTGAACCACCGTACTGAATTGTAACTGTAGCGGCAACATCTCCACCGTAAACTTCTGCAATTGCTTCACGAACATAACCGTTACCTTCATCAGCCTGGTCAGCAGTAGCTGTAACGCCTGTACCGATTGCCCATACTGGTTCATATGCAATAATAACATCCTTAAGCTGTTCTGCTGATACATTTGTAAGAGCCATCTTTGTCTGGAACTTAAGAAGAGTTTCTGTATAACCAAGGCTTCTCTGTTCAAGTGTTTCACCAACACAGATAATTGGTTTAAGACCACCGTTAAGAGCAGCAAGTGAACGAAGGTTAACTGTCTGGTCTGTTTCACCAAAGTACTGTCTTCTTTCACTGTGACCAACTACAACGTATTCAACGCCTGCTTCCTTAAGCATTTCAGCAGAAATTTCGCCTGTGTAAGCACCTGATGATTTGAAGTGAACATTTTCTGCACCAATTTTGATGTTTGAACCAGCAGCAGCTTCAATTGCAGCAGGAATGTCAATAAATGGTACGCAAAGTACAACTTCACAATCTGCATCAGCAACAAGTGGCTTCATTTCTTCAATAAGAGCCTTTGCTTCTGCAGGTGTTTTATTCATTTTCCAGTTACCAGCGATAACTGCTTTACGAAGATTTTTATTCATTTTTATTTACTCCTTATCGCAAATTTTGGGAGGACCCGAGGAAGTCCTCCCATAGATATTAATAATTATTTGTCGTTGAGTGCAGCAATACCAGGAAGAACTTTACCTTCAAGATATTCAAGAGATGCACCGCCACCTGTTGAGATATGTGACATCTTATCAGCAAAACCAAGCTTCTGGATTGCAGCAGCTGAGTCACCACCACCGATGATTGAAATTGCGTCACTGTTAGCAAAAGCTGTAGCAACTGCAATTGTACCTCATGCAAATGCTTCCCATTCAGAAACACCCATAGGTCCGTTCCAAATTACTGTACCTGCATCTTTAACAGCTTCTGCAAAAATTTCCTGTGTCTTAGGACCGATATCAAGACCCATCCAACCATCAGGAATCTTGTTTGAATCAACAACCATAGCTTCTGTATCAGGAGCATATTCCTTACCAACTTTGTTGTCAACAGGAATAAGGAATTTAACGCCCTTTTCTTCAGCTTTCTTCATCATTTCAGCAGCAAGTTCAACCTTATCTGCTTCAAGAAGAGATGTACCGATATTGTATCCTAATGACTTCATAAATGTGTAAGCCATACCACCACCGATGATAAGAGTATCACACTTATCAATAAGGTTTGTGATAACACCGATTTTATCAGAAACTTTTGCACCACCAAGGATAGCAACAAGAGGTCTCTTTGGATTTTCAAGAGCACCACCGATGAATTCGATTTCCTTCTGAATAAGGTAACCGCATGCTGCAGGAAGGTGTTCTGCAACACCAGCAGTTGAAGAATGAGCTCTGTGAGCTGAACCAAAAGCATCATTTACATAAAGTTCTGCAAGGTCAGCAAACTTTTTGCTAAGTTCAGGGTCATTCTTTGTTTCGCCTTTTTCATAACGAACATTTTCAAGAAGAAGAACTTCACCATCTTTAAGGTCAGCTGCAAGTGCCTGTGCGCTTTCACCAACAACATCCTTTGCCATTTTAACTTCCTGACCAAGAAGTTCAGAAAGTCTTGCAGCAACAGGTGCAAGTGAGAATTCAGGAACTACTTCACCCTTTGGACGACCAAGGTGTGAACAAAGAATAACCTTTGCGCCATTAGCAATAAGGTATTTAATTGTTGGTAATGAAGCAACAATTCTCTTATCACTTGTGATAACGCCATTTTCCATTTTTACATTGAAGTCACAACGTACAAGTACTTTTTTACCTGATACCTGTAAATCTTCAACAGTCTTTTTGTTTAATGCACTGCTCATTTAAATAACATCCTTTCAAAGATATAATTTGTAAAATTTACCACTAATCATTGTATAACAAAAGTCCGTAATTTTCAAGACTTATGATTATATTTGTTAAAAGTTTATCATTTTATCCATTATAGAGTGCTAAAATAGATTTTGTTTTGTCTATAATCATATTTTTTAACTCTTTTGGAGATTTAACCTTTACCTTGTTTCCATACTGCATTACCCATGCAACAAGACCATCAGTAACAGCAACATCAACCTTTGCAATAAAGTTTTCATTATCATACGGTTTCATTAAGACTTTTTCACCAAATTGGTCAACAAAATCTTCAATCATTGAATTGTTGCAAACCATTTCAACAGGCTTTATATCACCTGAAAACATTGAAAGATGTTTATTACTGTAATCAGCAATATCAAAAGATTTCTGATATGGAGAAACTTCAGAAAAATGACGACAATATGATTCAAGTACAGTAACACTTTTTAATCGGTCAATGCGAAGATGAATAAGGTTATCATACTTGCTGTAATTACCAACAAGGTAATAATGGTCATCTGCCCAAATCAATGCATATGGGTTAATAATCATTGATTTCTCTTCATATCTTGCTGTTTTACCGTCAATAATCTTACGACGTCTGTATATTACTTCAATCTGTTTTCTTGCGAGAATTGCTGAACTGATAATATCAATCAAAATAAACAAGTTTTCATTTGCACATTTATTTCTATTATCAATATATACTTGTTTTTCAATTCTCTTGTATTGATGTTCACTTGCAAAAGACGAAAACTTTTTAACAAGTAACTTGGTCTTTTTTGCAGATATAAAATCGGCTGATTGTACAGCATCAATCAAAAGTCTTAATTCAGCAGGTTCAAAATAATATGGCGTCATAAAATATCCGCGTGGAGATTGTGATTTTATTATTTCATAACCATATTCATTTAAACACTCAATACAGTCATATACTGTTTTTCTTTCGCAATCAATACCATAATCATCTTTAAGATATTCCATAATCTGTGTTGCAGACATAGGATGTTCTTCATCAGATTTTTTTGAAAGAATATCAATAATATAAAGTAATCTGAGTTTTTGTTTAGATGGAGTTTTCATAGCAATTATAAAGTAAGCTTCTTATTGATTTCAATAAGAACATCTTCATTGATTTTAATATGTTCACGGTCATAAGTCAAAATACCGTTAACTTCGTTTTCAACGTCACTAACCTGTGTATATACAGTTGCAGAAAGTCCTTTTTTGATAAGTGGAATAACCTGTGTATCATGAAGGAACTTATATGCCTTTGACAAGCTATCCTTTGTTCTGAACATCATATAGCCAAAGCTCTTTGATTCATCCCAAGTGTGTCCTCTGTCAATATGGCTGTATCCACCAAATTCAGTAATAGCAAAAATTCTGTCGTCATTTCTACGAGGGTTAATTGGTGCAATATATCTGTGCAT
>JAZQUC010000090.1:0-8560 GCA_045631075.1 Candidatus Fimenecus sp.
AAAGAGAAATATATTCCCTGGCTTAAAATTGCTTGCGCAACAACACCGCTTACAACCATTGCAATTTTTGTTATTCCTACAGCTGCAAGCGAAACAGTAAAACTCATCTGGTTTGCAATAGCTTATGTTTTATGGGATACTGCATACACTCTTTGTGATGTGCCGATTTTTGGTATTCTGACATCTATGAGTCAGAGCATTGACGAACGAAACACTATTCAGTCATACAAGAGTATTGCTACTTACGCAGGTGTTGGTATCACATCTACACTTGCAACTGTTCTTGTCAGCGAAAAGGTTGGCATGAACTATGGTATGATAACACTTATTATCTGTGCCATTGCTTTTGCTTTGATGACACCTGCGTCATTTAAACTTAAAGAACGCTTCCACGCGGAAAGTGAAGAAACATTCACTATCAGAAGTATGCTTTCATATCTTTTCAAAAATAAATATCTGCTTATATATTACATAGGAATTTTCTTCTATAATTCTTTGAGCATTGGTAACGCATTTACTCTTTATGTTTCATATTACTTGTTCAATAGTGCGTTGTTCTCAATACTTGTTGGTGCAATCGGTACAGTGCCACAGCTTTTGATTGCATTGTGGTTGCCAAAAATTATTCGTAAGTATGACAAAATGAAGGTGAACAGAATCTGCTTACTTCTTTATGTTGTGCTCAGCGTTATTACATGGGCAATAGGCTACGGTAATGTGGTTGCATATATAATTCTCTTTACAATCCGTTCAATTCCTTTGGCTGTACTTGGCCTTGAAATGTATATGTTTACACCTGACTGCGCTGAATATGGCCGCTTTAAAACGGGTACAGAAGCAAAGGGGATTACATTTGCTGTTCAGACATTTATGGCAAAACTTACAGGCTCAATTGCTGGTGCATTAGGACTTTTCATACTTGGCCTTAAATCAGTCGGTTGGAAGGTAGTTGAGGTTGGCTCATTCCAGGAATTAGAGCAAAGCGGAGTAACACAAACTCCTCACGCACTTAATATGCTTTGGATTATATTTATGCTGATTCCTGCAATTGGTGGACTTTTAGCATATATTACATGGTTGTTCTATGATTTGAAGGACAAAGATGTTCAGATAATGATTGACTGTAATACAGGTAAAATCACAAGAGAAGAAGCATTGAGTAAGATGTCGAAGAAATATGATGTTGAAAAATAATAGGCATTACATAAAAGGAGTAATTATTATGAAAAAAACAATGACAAAAATTATTTCAATAATTCTTGTGTTATGTATGGTGTTTCCTGTTATGGCAAGTGCTGTGTCAGGATATGAAGTAACACGAGTTAGCGTAACAATAAATGGTGACACAGCTACTGCAAGAGGATTTTGCTGGTACACAGAAGAAAAGGCAGGTTCTGATTTACAGGTTGCACCTGTGGGTGCTGACCTTACAAAAGCAGAGATTATAAAGGGTGTTAGATATCCGTCAATGGAAAAATATGTACATAAGGCAGAGGCAGAAAATCTTACACCTGATACAAAATATCAGTATCGTGTAGGTGATAGTGAAGCTGGTGTATGGAGTGAAATCGGTTATTTCACAACATCTTCAAAAACTGATGATAAGGCTGATTTTATTGTTTTTGCTGATGTTCAGGCAAGCAGCGAAGAAAATTTCCAACAGGCTGCAAAGGTTTTACAGTCAGCAGTTAATACAATGCCTGATTATGATTTTGCAGTTGGTCTTGGTGACTTCGTAAATGACTGTACAAATGAGGAATGGGACAGCTATTTCAGAAACTTTGAATTTATGAATATGAATACAACTCTTGTGCCTGTTGCAGGTAATCACGAGGGTAATCTTCAATGGTTCAAGTTCAATAATATGTTCAATATCGGTGAAGCAGAAGACAGCTCTGTAATCACAGGTTGTTACTATTCATTTGATTGGGGTGACGCACATTTTGCTGTGCTCAACTCAAACGATATGTACCCAATGTCAGCATCACAGCTTAACTGGCTTAAAAATGATATGAATTCATCAGATGCGCAGTGGAAAATCGTGCTTATGCACCGTGCATTGTATTCAGCAGGTAAAAACATAAACAAGCCTGATACAATCATTATGAGAAATCTTCTTTTGCCTGTAATGGACGAGCTTGGCATTGATGTTGTTTTTGCAGGTCACGACCATATGTATATGAGAACAGAGCCTGTCAAAGGTGAAAAGGTTCAGGAATATGAAACTGTAACAGAAGTATGGAATGGCGAGTCAACAACATTTGCACTTAATCCTGACGGAACAACTCATATTTTACCATCAACAGCAGGTACAAAACGATATAGCGTAAATGAAGATGCAATTTCACCAATTCTCGAGAATTCAGCACTTGCAAGAGATACAAAAGACGGTGGTGTATTTGCTACTGTAAGCCTTGATAGTGAGCATTTTGTTTACAAGGCATATATGGTTGATGACGAAACAGGTGAAAAGACACTTATTGACTCTTACGGCATTAAAAAGACAGAAAAAACACCTGCAAATGACAATTATGTTGAATTGCCAACAGACAGAAATGAAGAAACAGCAGAACAACATATAAACACATTTGTGGTTCAGATTCTTAAAATGATTATCAGTTATTTTAAACTTTTATTTAGCCTTATATAAAGGAGAATTTATATGAACGGAATGACTCGTCGAGAGCAACAGGTTACTGATATTAACGAAATCATTCAAATCCTTGAAAAATCAAAGGTTGTACATGTTGGAATGATTGACGGTGATGAGCCTTATGTTGTCCCAATGAATTATGGTTACACATTGGAGGACGGCAAACTCACACTTTATCTTCACGGAGCAAATCGCGGAAGAAAAATTGATGTTTTAAGGGCAAATCCTAAAGTGTTCTTTGAAATGTGTTGTGATATTACACCTTTTGAAGGTGAGGTTGCTTGTAAATACGGCATAACTTATGCTTCAATTATGGGCAGGGGAACAGCAACTATTGTTGAAGATGTTGAGGAGAAAAAGTCGGCACTTTCAAGATTGATGAAGACACAGACAGGCAAGGATTTTTCCTTTGAAGACAAGCTTACAACAGTTGTAAGCATAATCAGAATTGATACCCTTGAATTCACAGCAAAAAAACGACCATTACCGAAGAAATAAGTAAAAATCAACTCCACCTATTCAAATGAACGGGTGGAGTAATTTTTTTGTTTATTTTTCAATGAATTTTCCGTAATGCTTTGGTTCCATAAGTTTTGGTGCAAATTCAAGAGCCTTGTTGAAAACTTTAAGTACAGCTTTATTTGGAATCATCTGTTCAAAGAATCCTGTAAGATTGTTAAGAATTTCAGCACCTGATGGTGAGCTTGACGGAATCATTACAACCTTGTCCTTTGGATGGAATTCGAAAATAAGATTTCGTTTTGCAACGGTCTGAATTGGTCTTATTGTAACGAGTAAGCTTTCGTTATCAAGCCATATTGCATTTGCACAAACTGTAAAATCGATATTGCCAAGAGTGATTTTTGAGTAGCGATATCTTCCGTCAAGGCCAATAACGATTGTGTTTGTTTCAAGCCCTTCTGACCACTGCATTGTACATTCTTTATCATTAAAATCAAATTTAACCATATCAATGTTGCCGGGCTTGTCTGTAAGCATATAAGTAACAGCCATAGGAAGAACGCTCAATTGGAAGCCTACAAGGTTAAGAAGAAGCTTCTTTCTGAATTTGATATATCTGTTTTTGATTATGTCTTCTGTTGCTGGTCGGTCACTTGAAACAAGATGCTCAACAATAGTGTTTTCAATAACTTCATCTTCTTCGTCAACTTCTTCAAATGCTCTTGGGAAATAGTTGAAAAGGAAATCAAGACAACCTGTTTCATCAGTAACAGCAGATGTAAGAACAACAGTTGCGTCATATTCAGGAATACCGATACCAAACTGTGAAAACATACCGTCAGCACGGAAAGAAGATTCGTCAATACTGTTTTTCCAGAAACAATATCCGTATCCACAGGATGCATCTGTACCAGGTCTGTTATATTCATTGCTAATCTGCTTTTTAGTAGCTTCAACAGTCCATTCTTCAGGGATAACCTGAACACCGTTGTACATACCTTTCTGCTGATAACAGAGAGCAAGTTTAGCAATATCTTCAGTCTTGATGTAAAGTCCCCATCCACCTGCTTCTATGCCGTTACGGTCAGTTTCCCAGAATGGGAAATCGATTCCTAAAGGCTTGAAAAGACGAGGCTCAAGATATTCTCTCATACTCATTCCTGTAACACGGTTGATAATCGCAGAAAGCATAAATATGTTTTCGTTAATATAAAGGAATTTTTCACCTGGTTCAAATTTCCAAGGTGAGTTTATGTAATCATCAATCCAGTCAACCTTGCTTTTGTCAGAAAGAAAACTTGGTTGTTTACCTGATGACATTTTCAAAAGGTTTTGTATTGTAAGTTTTTCAAAGCGTTCATCATCTTTTTTTGGTGGATAATCAGGGAAAATATCAACAAGCTTTGTATCAAGTGAAATAAGACCTTCGCTGATAGCAAACCCGATAGCAGTTGATGTAAATGACTTGCTTACTGAATAAACTGCCTGTGGTGTATCTTTATTGTATGGCTCGTTATACCATTCAACAGCAACTTTGCCGTGACGGATAACCATAAGGCTGTGAAGCTCATAGCCCTGTTTTACTGCATCTTCTAAAAAGTCTTTAACGACTTTTGCAGAAACACCTACATCCCTTGGTGACTCTGCTCGTGGAATGTCATAAATGTTTGACATTTTAAGTCCCCCTTATTCTTTCCCCTTTTTAAAAACAAAAACCTTGCTTATCACATAATTTCCCACTGTGACTAACACCATAGCAACAATTTTTGCAAAATTATAATTTATATGCAATACAGATGAAAGCAAAAACATTGTTCCCATATCGAGCAACAGTGTTGCTAACCTTGATGACATAAAAGCAACAAATTCCATAAATATTTTTGGATTTTTACTTTCAAACACAAAAAGTCTGTTTGCAACATAAGAAAAAACAACAGCACCAACCCATGAAATTACATTTGCAACTTGAAGCTCGAATGGGTCATTACCATCAAGAAAAGTCAATGTACTGCCATAAAAGATTGTCATACTTGCAACAGTTGTCAATCCACCAACAATAATGTAATTTATGAGTTCCTTATATTTTTTATAAAGTTCAATTATCTTGTTCATCATAGGATATCTTCTTTGCCTTTAATACTTCTTTTTCAATATATACAGGTCTGTTTTTTCCCTGAATATATGTCCTTGCAATATATTCTCCCACAACGCCTAAAAGCAAAAGCTGTAATCCGCCAAGGAAGAGAATAAGAACAACTATTGTTGCGTAACCGGGTACATCAACACCGAGAATAAGTCGTTTAAGAATAACAAAAAGCATATAAAGGATTGATGCCAAGAAAATAACAAATCCACTTACAGTTGCAACCTTTAACGGTAAGGTTGTAAATGCGATAATTCCGTCAAGGGCATACTTGAAAAACTTGAAAAATGACCATTTTGATTCACCCGAATGGCGGTCCTCTGCTGTGTATGGCATATAATATGTGTTAAAGCCAATCCAAGAGAAAATACCCTTTGAAAAACGATAATATTCAGGTAAAGAAAGAATTGCTTCTGCAACTCGTTTTCTGAAAGTTCTGAAATCACTTGCACCCTGGAAAAATTCTGTTTCACTTGTTATATTAATGCACTTATAAAAGCATTTTTTCATAAAGGATATAAATTTGCCTTCATTTCGTTTGTCCTGATAAGCAGCAACCATATCACAATCTTCGTTTTCAAGAAGATGCTTCACCATATCAACAACTATTTCAGGGCGTTGCTGTAAATCGGCATCAATAATTGTGACAAAATCACCTGTTGCGTGACGAAGACCTGCAAGCATAGCAGCTTCTTTGCCGAAATTTCTTGAAAATTCCACAACAGATACAACAGACGGATATGATGAATAAAGTTCCTTAAGCTTTTGCGATGTAAGGTCCTGACTACCATCATTTACAAAAATCATTTCAAGAGATTTTACTGATTTTGGTAATTCCTTGAATGCGTTTGCAGTTGCTTCAAAGAAAGGGAATATATTATCCTGCTCGTTATAGCAGGGGATGATTAAAGAAAGCTTCATATTATATTATCCTTTTATCATTCTGATTTTTTTGCGTTTTGCCTTGATTCTGTTTTTGCGGATTATAAGAAGAATGTAAATTATAACAAGAATTGCAAGTAACGCGAATAAGATTTTAAAAATAGTTGTTGACAACAATTTCTTGATAACACCGAATATAAGTAGGAAAATGTTAAGGTCAATGTCTTCACCAGAAACAAGGTCAACTGTTGCTACTACAACATCACCATAAAGAACTTCAGCTTTGCCGAGTACCTGACCTTTTTTTATTGGCGCGTTTACAGATTCAGGTGTTTCGCTTTCAATAGGACGAACTGTAAGACTGCCTGATTCTGTACCGATAGGGACAAGTGCTGATAATTCTTCAGCAGGAAGAAGTCTTACATGGTCAACCTTGCTGTTGTAATTAACATCAACAACGGTTATCACGTCGGTTGTATTTGTAATTTTTGTAAGCTCGATATTGTCGAATGCCCAGTTATAAATTTTCTTGCTTTCAGTAAAAGCAACATTTTCTTCAACACCGTCATCATCAATGTCATATTGTGGTGCTTTCATAACTATAAGCATATAGTTGTATCCGTCTTGTGATGCTGTTGTAATAACGCAACGACCTGCTTTGTCAGTTGTACCCGTCTTAACACCTGTTACAGCTGAATGATAATAGTCACGGATACCTGCGTTCATAATTTTATTAGTGTTGTGAAGATATCTTGTATATGGATATTCTTCGGTTGGTGCAACATCATATCGAAGGGTACTTGTAATTTCCTTGAAGGTATTGTTTTTCAAAGCATATTTTGTGATTTTATAAAGGTCTCTTGCGGTTGTATAGCCGTTAGGGTCACTGTCAAGACCGTGAGCATTCACAAACTTTGTGTTCTTACAACCTAATTTTGCAACAAAGTCGTTCATCATGACAACAAAATTGTCGATACTTCCACCACCAACATAGTCGGCAAGAATGTTTGCGGCATCAGCGGCAGATGGTAACATAAGACAATAAAGCAAATCGTGAATTGTAAGTGTTTCACCTGCGAGAATACCTGCTGTTGCTGCATTCATCTGGTACAGTCCGTTAAGACATTCTCTTTTACAAGTAACTGGCACTGACAAATCAGGACAATTTTCAAGTACAAGCATACAAGTAACAATTTTTGTAAGAGATGCAGGAGCAGTACGCTTGTCCGCATTTTTATCAAGTATAACTGTTTCACTATCAGTATTGACAAGCAACACAATTTCAGCCTCAGTCTCTAACAACGAGTTAAATGAAGCACTTGCACCGATTGAAAATGAACATATTATAATAACAGTAACAAGAAGTACCGATAAAAATTTCTTCATAAAATCACCTACTTGAAAAATACAGATAATCGTATATAATAAAGTATAACACAATTAACAACAATATCCAATAAGCAAAAAGTAAATTTTTTAAAGGGATGTACAGAAATGATATATATTACAGGGGATATTCACGGTGACAGAAAAAGATTGTCATGGTTAAAGCTTAAAAATTTAAAAGAGGGAGATACTCTTATTATCTGTGGAGATTTCGGATTCTTGTGGGAAAATACAACGGCAGAGCAAAATTATATTATGTCCTTGGGCAAACGAAAATATAACATCTGTTTCGTTGATGGTACTCACGAAAATTTTGATTTGCTCAACAATTACGAAGTCAGTCAATGGAATGGCGGTAAGGTTCATAAGATTTACGGCAATCTTTATCACCTTATGCGTGGTCAGGTTTATGAAATAGAGGGACGGAAAGTCTTTACAATGGGTGGCGGTGAAAGTGCCGATATTGACATTCGTCGTGATGTGAATGCCTGGTCAAAGGACGAGCTTCCAACACAGGAAGAATTGCTTGAGGGTGCAGAAAACCTTGAAATCGCAGGTTATGATATGGATATTATCATTACGCACGAGCCACCACTTAAGGTAAAGAATTTTTTAAATCTTAATGACTCATCAGAATTTCGTGTAAGTGCCCTTAATGCATATTTTGAAGAACTTGCACAAAACTGCAGTTTCAGAAAATGGTATTTCGGCTCAATGCACGTGGATAAATTCATTTCAAACAATTATCGTGCAATATTTAAAGATGTCATAAACGCAACAACAGGCGAAAAGATATAGACAAATTATAATTTATCGGGGTTATATCAAATAAAAATAGGAATGAAAACCTTGTAGGGGTCATTCACGAATGACCCGTCCCAAAGTGTGTTGGTAACCTTATTCGGGCGATTCTTGAATCGCCCCTACATTCCAACCAAATTAATAATATTGTAGGGGCTGACGACCACGGCAGCCCGAAACTAGTGTACAGATAAATCAAGACGGGACGCCGAGGTGCGGGTGTCCGGTGGACA
>JAZQUC010000091.1:0-17016 GCA_045631075.1 Candidatus Fimenecus sp.
GTGGAAAAGGTAATTTTGTTACTAAAGCAACAAGCTAAATTCACCTTGCGGTGAGATGAATTATCTCGTTGTACTCGATAGCTAAATTGTTGCACATCCGGTTAAGGTCGATTTAGCTTGAACAGAGTTCAAATTTAGCACGGCACAAGCTGCATTTAGCTAACGAAGTTAATTTACTTTTTTCATAAAACTGTTGTTAATCGTTAAAATATATGATAAAATATACTGATTATAATTTTACGAGGTAGGATTATGGCAGTATTAAAGGATGTTAAGCGTATTGTTGTTAAGGTTGGCACATCAACTCTTACATACAGCACGGGAAAAACAAATATAAGAAGAATGCACAAGCTGGTATCTGTGCTTTCTGATATTGTCAATTCAGGTATTGAGGTTGCTCTTGTAACAAGTGGTGCAATCGGTGTTGGTGTTGGTAAATTGGGACTTAAGGAAAAGCCAGCAGACACAGCGGGAAAACAGGCTGCTGCAACAATCGGTCAATGCGAATTGATGTTTATGTATGATAAGCTTTTCGGTGAATACGGTCATACTGTCGGTCAGTTGCTTATTACAAAAAGTGACGTTGAGAATGACGAGAGAAGACAAAATCTTATAAACACATTTAATAAGCTTTTTGATTTTGGTGCAATTCCTGTTATCAATGAAAACGACAGTGTTGCAGTTGAAGAAATTGTTTATGGCGATAACGATTCACTTTCTGCCATTGTTGCAAAGCTTATCAATGCTGATGCGCTTATTATTCTTTCTGATATTGACGGACTTTACGATTCTAATCCTAACGAGAATGAGGATGCAAAGCTTATTCCGTTGGTAACTGAAATCGACGAAGATTTATATAAAATTGCAGGTGGCAAGGGCTCAAGCCTTGGCACAGGTGGTATGGTGACAAAACTTCACGCTGCTGAAATTACAATGGCAGCAGGAATTGACACGATTGTTATGAATGGTGAAAATCCTACGGAAATTTATAAAGCACTTGACGGTAAACAGGTTGGTACATTTTTTAAGGGGAAATAAACTATGCTTACAGAAATCGGTAAGAGAGTAAAAAATGCAGCAACAGGACTTTCTGTTGCATCAACTGAAGATAAAAACAGAATATTAAAGGCTATTGCAAACGCACTTCGTGAGAATTGCGATGAAATTATAAAGGCAAACGCTATCGATATTGAAAATGGTAGAAATAATGGTATGTCAGAAGCACTTCTTGACAGACTTATGCTCAACGCTGACCGTGTTGAGGGTATGGCGCAGGGCGTTGAAGGTGTTATTGCACTTCCTGACCCTGTTGGCAAGGTTATTTGGGAAACTGAAAGACCGAACGGACTTAAAATCAAGCGTGTAAGCTCACCACTTGGTGTTATTGGTATTATTTATGAGGCAAGACCAAATGTAACAAGTGATGCTGCATCTCTTGCTATAAAATCAGGTAACACAGCTATTCTTCGTGGTGGTAAGGAAGCATTTAACTCAAACTCTGCTATAACTGATATTATGAGAAATGCTATTGAAAAAGAAGGATTTAATCCTGATATCGTTGAGCTTGTCCGTGACACATCAAGAGACAGTGCAACGGCACTTATGAAAATGAATAAGTATGTTGATGTGCTTATTCCTCGTGGAAGTGCAAAGCTTATCAATGCTGTTGTGGAAAATTCAACAGTTCCTGTAATTGAAACAGGTGCAGGTAACTGTCATATTTATGTTGATGAGTTTGCTGATATTGATATGGCAACTGAAATTGTGTTCAATGCAAAAACACAACGAATTTCTGTTTGTAACACAGCAGAAAGTCTGCTTATACACAAGAATATTGCTGAGCTTGCACTTATTGCAATCAAAGCAAAACTTGATGAAAAGAATGTTACACTTTATGGCGACGAAATTGCCTGTGAAATCTGTCCTGATATCGAAAAAGCAACGGAAGATGACTGGGCAACAGAATATCTTGATTACAAAATGTCAGTTAAAATTGTTTCTTCTTTGGAAGAAGCAATTGAGCATATAAGAAAGTATTCAACAGGTCACAGTGAAAGTATTATTACTGAAAATACAGAAAATGCTGAAAAGTTTATGAATCTTGTTGATTCATCAGCTGTATATCACAATGCAAGTACAAGATTTACTGATGGTGGTGAATTCGGATTTGGTGCAGAAATCGGAATTTCAACACAAAAACTTCACTCAAGAGGCCCTTTAGGACTTGAACAGCTTAACTCATTCAAATATAAAATTTACGGTAACGGTCAGGTAAGGTGAGATTAATGGCAAATAAAAACACTAAACAAAAATTAGCGTTTCCCATAGGCTTGATTGTGGTTTTGCTTGCTGCAATTGGTCTTGCTACTGTTGTTGTTGCAGGAGTTAAGGGTGTTGACACTGCTATTGATAAATCACGACATTTTGAGGAATACGAAAAATATTTCACACCTGTTGTGCTTATTGACCCTGACACATTTGATGACATTACAAAGGCAGATATGAGTCAGCTTATGGAAATTTCCCTTTGGTCATTGCTCAAAAGTGATGTTGACCCGAATTCGTTTGAAAGTAACGATGATGGTCTTGCGATTCCGAAAACGGCAGTTGAAGAAGAGTTTGTAGAGCTTTTTGGTACTGAAATTACGCCTGTACACGGAACGATTGAAGGATACGCAATCGACTTTATTTACGACAATGCGTCAGAAACTTATACCGTACCTCTTACAGGCGTTACACCTATTTACACTCCTGATGTTGTTAAAGTTGAAAAAACAACTGATACGGTTGTTGTGACGGTGGCTTGTCTTGCTGGTGACGCATGGGAACAGGGCGAAAACGGTGAAATGATTGCTCCTACACCAGATAAATATATCAGAATTACTTTAAGAGAGAACAACGAAAATCTTTTTATTTCTGCAATTCAGAACACAACTGCTCCTGAGGTTGCAACGAAATAACAAAAAACTACTGCACAGGATGAAACATCTGCACAGTAGCTGTATATATCCAATCCGCTAAAGATATGAGCTGTTTTGAAAAGCTTATGCTTACTCTATACCATAAAAAACGGTTGTCTTATTACATTTTATGGATTTTCAGCGGACAAGTGACAAAAAATTATAAAAGCAATAACATATAAGTGAGGATTATTTATGCTCCAGTTTGAAGAATTAAAATTAAGACTTATTGCACACGAGGAAGAACTTTCTAACCTTGCTGATGCGTTGGGCCTTGAAAAAATGAGAAATGAAATTGCCGTTCTTGAAGAACAGCAGGCACAGGAAGGCTTCTGGGATGATATTCAGAATTCACAGAAGGTGCTTCAGAGAACAAGCGTGTTGAAAAACAAGGTTACATCTTATGAAAAGCTTAAGGCAGACTATGATGATGCTCTTGTTATGATTGAACTCGCTGACGAGGAAGAAGACGAAAGCCTTGTTGATGAATGCACACAGGGTGTTGATAAGTTTGAAAAGGACCTTGATTCAATGACTCTTTCAACACTTCTTACCGGTGAATACGACTCAAAGAATGCCATCCTTACATTCCACGCAGGTGCAGGTGGTACAGAGGCTCAGGACTGGGCACAGATGCTTTTCAGAATGTACAACCGTTGGGGTGAGCGTCACGGATACAAGGTTTCAACACTTGACTATCTTGATGGTGATGAAGCAGGTCTTAAATCGGCTTGTATTCTTATTGAAGGTGAAAATGCTTACGGCTTCATGAAGAGTGAAGCAGGTATTCATCGTCTTGTTCGTGTTTCTCCATTTGACTCATCAGGCAGACGCCATACATCATTCGCATCTCTTGAAGTAATGCCTGAAATTGACGAAGACACAAATGTTGAAATTAACCCTGATGATATTGAAATGGCAGTTTATCGTGCAAGTGGTGCAGGTGGACAGAAGGTTAATAAGACATCATCTGCAGTTCGTCTTACTCATAAGCCAACAGGTATTGTTGTTTCTTGTCAGGTTGAAAGAAGCCAGCATCAGAATCGTGAAGTTGCTATGACAATGCTTAAATCAAAGCTTATTGAGATTAAAGAGCGTGAGCACCTTGCAAAGATTGAAGATATCAAGGGTGACCACAAGGAAATTGCATGGGGTAGCCAGATTCGTTCTTATGTATTTATGCCATACACACTTGCAAAGGACCACAGAACATCATTTGAAAATGGTAACATAAATGCAGTTATGGATGGTGACATTGACGGATTTATCAATGCATACCTTAAAATGCAGTCACAGAAAAATCTTGAAAATAACTAAAAAAATAAGGCGAAGTCGTGAAGCTTCGCCTTTAACTTTCATATGTGTAAATTATAATTTGAAATAATCGCAGGCGTGGAAGCCTGCCACTACGCGACCCCGATAAATTATAATTTAGCGGGATGTTGGATTTTTATATGCAACCGGTAGGGCGGGGTCTTGACCCCGCCGTAGTTGGTTTATATGTTACCTTTCTTGTAGGGGACGACGACTCGGCGTCCCGTTGTTGGTTTATCAATACATTTGGTTCGGGCTGCCGAGGTCATCAGCCCCTACAACATATCAAATCGGTTACCTTGTAGGGTCGGGTCTCTGTGCCCGACCGAGAGTAACCAGGGAAATGACGGGCAGGCACGGAGACCTGCCCCTACAACAATCTCAATTGGTTATATCTTACAATAGCAACGCAGTTCCTTCGTTCTGCACTCTACACTTTGCACTCTGCACTTCATCGATAAACTCCAATTTATCGAATTAATGAAAAAGGCTATTGGTAAACCCAATAGCCTTTTTTTATGCAGGCGTGGAGGAATCCCTCCACCACTAATGCGGTCCCCCTCATTACTCGCCTGCCGGCTCAGACAGTGCTAATTCAGCGTCCACTGGACGCTCGCACCCTTTAACAAGGGAGGCTTTGCCACTACGCAAAAAATATTTTATTTCTTTTTTGCAGCTTTTTTCATTTGCTGTTCTTTTTCGTCACTGTAATTTACTATCATTACTGAAATTGACCAGAGACAGATGCCGAGCAACAAGAACATTACTGCAAAGAATGCACCGTCAAGTGTGAATAAGATAACTTCACCGATAAGACTTGCAATCGCTGATGTAATAATACCATTCATATTGAAAAGCTGTGAAATAGTAATGTCACCTGCAAGAACTTTTTCAGCAAAAAATCCTGTGAAAGAAATATAAGATGCTACTGTACAAAGGAAACCTGATGCTGAAAGTGCTGTGATAACCTTAATCTTATTTGAGAAGATAGCAAATCCAAGAATTACAAGACCGATTACAAGTGCAAGTGCTAAAAATATAACTGCAACAATTACAGGTCTGTAAAGTGCATTTTGAAGAACTGATGCTTTGAAATCAAAATCGTCGTTTGTGAATGATGAAAACAAATCAATCCATTCAGGTAACTTATGAAGAGAAATAGAGTCATAAGTTGTATGAAGTGTTCCGCTCATACCTTCTTCACCATTAAGGTTAAGACCACCAAGAAGATTTGAAATGCTTGTATGAGCAATTTCAAATGTGAAAATATTTGCAAAATATACAGCAGGATACATAGCGAAAGCTAAGATTGCTGTCACAACTCTGTACATAATGTCAAACCCTGTTGTTTTTTTCTTAAGAGAATTTGTTTTACTCATAATAATTTCCATAGCCTTTCCGGCTACAAATCTGTATGAAACAGTAATATCACACCTTGCTGTAGCCGGACAAGGCGTGATGGAAATTTAGTCCATCTCAAAATTTGTTAATTACAAATTTTGAGGGACATACAATCTGATTAGCGTGAATTTTCACGCTAATCACCTTACTTTCCCCAAGAAGAATTAAGCTGTACAGTTCTGTTAAATACAACCTTATCTTCTGTTGAGGTAATATCAACGCAGAAATAACCCTGACGCATAAATTGGAAAGTATCTCCCACTTTAAGACCATCTTTAAGTCCGCCTTCAATAAGGCAATCATTAAGAATAACAAGTGATTCAGGATTAAGATTTTCTGTGAAAGCTCCTGCTGATTCGTCGGATGGGTTTTCTTTATTGAAAAGTCTGTCATAGAGACGAACTTCAGCTTTAAAGCTATCTGCTTCACTTACCCAATGAAGTGTACCCTTAACCTTTCTTCCGTCAGGTGAGTTACCGCCACGGCTTTCAGGGTCATAAGTACAGTGAACACAAGTAACGTTACCGTTTTCGTCTGTGTCGAAACCTACACATTTAACGAAATATGCACTCTTAAGACGAACTTCATTACCTGGGAAAAGTCTGAAATACTTTTTAACAGGTTCAATCATAAAGTCTTCCTGCTCAACATAAAGGGTTTTACCGAAAGTAACCTTTCTTGTACCCATTTCAGGATGGTCAGGATGAATTTCAACATCAAGTGTTTCTGTCTGTCCTTCAGGATAGTTGTCAATAACAACCTTCAATGGTCGAAGAACAGCCATTGCTCTTGCTGCATTTGCATTAAGTTCGTCACGAACACAAGATTCCAAAAGACCATAGTCAACTACTGAATATGCTTTTGAAACACCGATTTTTTCACAGAAGTTACGGATTGCTGCTGCAGGATATCCGCGTCTTCTCATACCGCTGAGAGTTGCCATTCTAGGGTCGTTCCAACCGTCAACGATACCTTCGTTTACAAGTGCAAGACACTTTCTCTTACTTGTAAGACAGTAGTTAAGGTTAAGACGAGCAAATTCAATCTGTCTTGGTGGCATCTCGATATCAAGTGCTCTTAAGAACCAGTCATAAAGTGGTCTGTGGTTTTCGAATTCAAGTGAGCAAAGAGAGTGTGTAACACCTTCTCTTGCGTCTGACAATGGGTGAGCAAAGTCATACATTGGATATACGCACCATTTGTCACCTGTCTGATGATGTGGCACATGAGCAATTCTGTAAATAACAGGGTCACGCATATTGATATTAGCAGCAGCCATATCAATCTTTGCACGAAGAACTCTTGCACCGTTAGGGAATTCACCATCTGTCATTCTCTTGAATAAATCAAGGTTTTCTTCAATGCTTCTTTCTCTGTATGGGCTGTTTTTACCAGGTTCAGTAAGAGTACCGCGATATTCTCTGATTTCATCAGCAGAAAGGTCATCAACATAAGCTAAACCTTTTTCGATAAGCTTTACAGCACATTCATAGATGTAATCAAAATAACTTGATGCGAAAAGACAGTTGTTCCACTTGAAACCAAGCCATTCAATATCTTCCTTGATAGCATCAACGTATTCTGTATCTTCCTTCTGTGGGTTAGTATCGTCAAGACGAAGATTACATTCACCCTTGTACTTTTTACTTGTTGCAAAGTTAATGCAGATTGCCTTTGCGTGACCTATATGAAGATAACCGTTTGGTTCAGGAGGAAAACGGGTCTGAACTTTGTTATAAACACCGTTTTCTAAATCTTCATCAATAAAGTCGTGAATAAAATTTGAAATCTTTGTTACTTCTTCCATATTGTAACCTCTTTACGCTTTGTATGAATTTATCGCATCGTCAATTCTTCTCATAACTTCGTCTACACCGAGAATCTGTAAAATATAATACAAGTCAGGTGTATTTGCACGAGAAGTAATTGCAATACGGATAACTGTTGAAACATCACCCACATGACCCTTGAAGGCATCAGGATTCTGTTTATATTCCTTAACATTAGGAGTAAATCCACAGTCTGTGCAAAGTTCTTTGATTCTGTTGAACCATTCTTCCTTTGTGTCGTCCTTTGAATAAACTTCCTTGTATTTTGTAAGGATTTCTATTGCATCTTCCTTCTTGATGTTTTCAGGAAGAGTGTAATCAGCATCATAAATCTCATTGTAGAAGAATGAAACATAATTCTGGACTTCTTCCCAACAAGCAATATCTTTTCTTGGCTTTGGATTATCCCTGTCAATATTGAGAATTGCAGTTGCTTTTTCTTTATCGTCAACAAAGAGAGCATAGAGTACTTCGTTATAATCCATAGCCCAGTCAGTAACAAGCTTGTAAACTTCTTTTGCAGTCATAACAGAAATAACATTCTTTGAAACGTCGTTGAATTTAACCATATCAAAAAGTGCACCTGAAACGCTCATCTTTTTAAGATTGAATGGGAATTTGCTGATGTCCTCTGTTTTGTTAGCCTTTCTCCACTCTTCAAAGTTAGAGTTAAGGATTGTAAGCATATATTCTTTAACAGCAGCTTCAGGATAACCCTTTTCAATGTAGTATGAAACATTTGCTTCAGGGTCTTTTCTCTTTGAAAGCTTACGCTTGCCACCATTTTCTTCTTTCATAATCGGAGCAATGTGAGCATATTTGAGTGGCTTGTTGCCTAATGCCTTGAAGAGTTCAATATGAACAGGTACAGAGGCAATCCATTCGTCACCACGAACAACGTGAGTTGTTCTCATAAGGTGGTCATCAACCGCATGAGCAAAGTGATATGTAGGAATTCCGTCAGCTTTCAAGACAACAACGTCGTTCACATTTTCACTCATTTCGATTTTACCTTTAATCATATCCTCGAACTTGATTTTTCTCTGTATATCACCAACTGAACGAAGACGAACTGTAAAAGGAATACCGTTGGTTACCTTTTCGATAATTTCTTCATCAGAAAGGTCACGACATTTTGCATAGTGTCCGTAATAACCCTTGATATCTTCGTTTTCCTGCTTTGCTCTGATTTCATCCAAATCCTCAGGAGTACAGAAGCAAGGATAAGCCTTGCCTTCTTCCATAAGTTTTTTAGCAAAAGCACGATAGATTTCTCTACGATGACTCTGTGTGTATGGTCCGTAATCACCATATTCAGTATTGAAACCTGTAACACCTTCGTCAGGTCCAACACCAAAAGCCTGAAGACCCTGCACAATACCTGTAACACCGTCTTCAACCTCACGCTTTTTGTCAGTATCTTCAATACGGAGCATAAATACGCCACCGGTTGTGTCGGCTGTAAGTTTTGATGCAAAACCTGCATAAAGACCACCAAAGTGTAAGTATCCTGTCGGACTTGGAGCAAAGCTTGTTACTCTTGCACCTTCAGGAAGATTTCTTGCAGGATAAAGCTCTTCGTAATATTCTGTGGACTTGTCCACATCTGAAAATATAAGTTCAGCAATTTTTTTGCAGTCTGTCATTTATATAACCTCTTATTCAGGAATAATTGCGTTTGTAGTAATGTACTTAACACCGCGTTCAAGCATAGCGTTGAGTAATTCAGGTGTATCAACTGTCCAACAAGCAGCTGTAAGATTGTTGTTGTGAATATTTTGTATTGCATCAAGGTCTCTGAGTGCTCGTTTTGCTTCAAATGCAACACCGAAACCATTTTCGATACATTCGTGAATTTTTTCTTCTTTAAGCCCGTGCACAAGTAACCATAATTCCATATTTGGTGAAAGACGCTTAAATTCACGAAGAATTGATGCGTGGAAAGAAATAAGAATAACATCATCTTCAATGTCATAAGCACGGATAATGTCAAGAAGGCTCTTAACCTTATCAACTCGTCTGTCTTTAACCTCAATCATAGGCTTGATATTTGCTTCCTTGCAAATTTCGATATATTCTTCAACAAGGCAAACACCTGCATCAGGATATTTGTCGATATTTGCGCCGTTTGTAAATTTAACTTTCTTAAGGTCTTCGTAAGACATTGCCTTAACATCGCCCTTTTCTTTTGCCATTGACTGAAGCATACAGTCGTGGATAATTACCCATTTTCCGTCGGTTGTGTAATGAACATCACATTCAAGTGCATAGTAATTGTATTTTGCTGCCTCACGGAAAGCATAAAGTGTATTTTCAGGAGCAACTGATGAAAGTCCTCTGTGTGCTGTGAAGTGAACATCAGATAAATCAAATTTAGCAGCGGTTACAGCAGGAACAGTTTCCTTTGCTGGTTTTTCGCCATAACGGATAGTTGTATAAGCCTTTCTCATAGCAAATGCAATTGCTGATGGGATACCAACTGCAAGTCCGATTTTTGCAAGATTTTTTTTATTGTTTTTCATTGCGAAATCACCTTTATCTTTTCTGAGAAAATAATTAAAGATATTATACTATATAATAGGTGAAAAGTAAACTGTATATTTACAAAAAATATTACACAAAAAACAGGTGTCTTGCGTTTTTTTGTTGGTTGTGGTATAATGCTACCGATAATGGAGTATTGTGAGTAATTATGCAATAATACAGAAAGGAGTGACAAATCAGTGGATTTTCTTGATACCATTTACAGACAGATTTATTATATCGGAATCCAGACTATTCGTTATGGCAAAAGATTTTTCAGCTGGTTATTGTCATTACTTTTAAAACCTGTTAAAGCATTCGGAACACTTATATTTACAATTTTTATTGTTATTGACAAACATGCTCTTAAAACTTTTCACAAAAGAACAGATGAGTTAAAAAATCTCTTAAAAGAGGCGAAAAGTGTTTCAACTAATAGTACAAATGATAAGAAAAATCTGCTTCATTACATAAGGGTTGCGTTTATCCGATATAAAAAGGCTCTTTTGTATGTGTCAAACTTTGCTTTGCCTGTTATATCCTTGGTGATTTTGTTGAATGTAATTTCTTTCTGGTCACAGTCAGCTTTTGCACTTGAAATCAATTATAATGATGAGATTATCGGTTATGTTCAGGATGAGGCTGTATATAAAGAAGCAAGAAAACTTGCCTTCGACAGACTTGATATAAATACAGCGTCTGTTGGACTTTCACAGGAAGATGGTAAGGAAACACAGCTTATAGGTGATGCAGAATATAAAATTAAACGAGTAAAACGTGTACAGTTCAATGACGCAACAGAAATCTGTGACAAGCTTATTGAAAAATCGGATAACAAGATTACAAATGCTTGTGGCGTATATATTGATGATAATTTTATATGTGCTGTTAAAAATGAAACTGACGCACTCAGCGTGTTTGATGCTATTTTGTCAGAACACGAAACAGGCGAGGAGAATGCCGTTGTCAGCTTTGTTGAAAATATAGACTATGTTCAGGGTCTTTATCTTGATAGTGAAAAGGTTATTAAGGATGCGAAGTATCTTCAGGATAAATTGAGCTCAAATAAAAGCGAAAATAAGTATTATACTGTTGAAGAAGGCGATACGATTATCAGTATTGCGCAGAAAAATGATGTTTCAAAATCACAACTGTATGCACTTAATCCTGAACTTACAGAAACATTGCAAATCGGACAGGAACTTCTTATTTCAAAAGCTGTTGATTTTATTCGTGTCCAGACTACAAAAACAGAATATAAAGAGGCAGAAATTCCATTTGACACTGTGACAATTAACACCAGTAGCCTTTATGTGGGTGATAAGAAAACTGTAACAAAGGGTGAAAATGGTGTTGAGCAAATAACAGAACTTGTAACATATATTGATGGTGTTAAGGTTGAGTCAAAGGAAGTTTCAAGAACGGTTATAAAAGAAGCAGTCAGCGAAAAAATTCAGGTAGGAACGAAGAAACAGACAGCATCTTCAGGCTCAACAGGTAATTCGAACGGAAAACTTCGATGGCCGACAATCGGTGCAAATCAGGTTTCTTCACCATATGGTAAACGTAATTTCGGTGACGGATGGCATGGCGGAATTGATATTGTTCGTCCAGGCGGAAGCTCAGGCTGTACCGTTGTTGCTGCTGGTTCAGGTGTGGTAACATTTGCAGGCTGGTATGGCTCAGGTGGATACACAGTTATGATTGACCATGGTAACGGACTTTCAACATTGTATTGTCACATGCAAAACACATTGAAGGTGCGTACAGGTCAGCGTGTATCAAGTGGACAGGCGATTGGTAATATCGGTGCAACGGGATATGTTACAGGCGCTCATCTTCACTTTGAAGTTAAGGTGAACGGTAAAAATGTCAACCCGATGTTGTATATAAAATAAAGAGGAAATAGTATGGAAAAATTTTTAATTGCAGGGTTAAAAACTGAATATGACATTATTTATGACAGATTGAAGGAACATTCAGAGCCATATAAAGCAGATTTTGATGGTGAGCCAGATATAAAGATTGAACTTAAAGAAGAGGATTATATCAGAAGACAGGAAAAAACACCTAAAGCTCCTTTGGATATAATCGAATATGTTGCTGTGGGAACAGTTTTTAACAGAGAATTGATGAATTATAACGGTATAATGCTTCATTCTTCTTGTGTTGAAAAGGATGGATTTGCTTATCTTTTTTCAGCGGATTGTGGTACAGGTAAGTCAACTCATACACATCTTTGGCTTAAAAACTTATCAGGAACAAGAATTATAAATGATGATAAACCTGCACTCCGTCTTGAAGATGATGTGTGGTATGCACACGGAACACCATTTTCAGGAAAGCACAACGAAAGCACGAATACAAAGGTGCCTGTAAGAGCAATTGTGTTTATTGAAAGAGCAGAAAAAAACGAAGTCAGCCGATTGGATACAGTCGACGCAATAAAACTTATTTTCAAACAGCTTTTAACGGCGCGTGACAAAGAAATCGGATTTAAGTTGTTGGAAAAAGTTGATTTGCTTCTTACAAAAGTTCCTGTATTTTTATTAAAATGCAATATGGATGATGATGCAGCAATTACTTCATATAATGAAATTGAAAGGTTGATAAAAAATGAAAATTAAAGAAGGTTACATTTTAAAGTCAGTTGCAGGAAGCAATGTTGTTATTGCAACGGGTGCTGAAAGAATGGATTTTAACGGAATAATCACATTCAATGACACAGGTGCAGAAATTTTCAATATGCTCAATGGTACATATACTGTTGAAGAAATTATTGAAAAAATTGTAAAGGATTATGAAATTTCATACGAAACAGCAAAGACTGATGTTGAAAATCTTATTGAAAAGATGAAAAAGCAGGGTCTTATCGAAGAATAAATAAAAAGTTGCTCACAATTGACGAACAGTTTGTCGGGTTGTGAGCAAATATTATGTATAATGAAGGATGTCAAAATGGAAAACGCAAAACCAATTCCACAAAAAGAAAATAAAATGGGTATAATGCCCATAGGCAGACTTTTAATGTCAATGTCAACACCAATGATGATATCGATGCTTGTTCAGGCGTTTTATAATGTGGTTGATAGTGTGTTTGTATCAAGACTTGGTGAAAATGCGCTCAATGCAGTTTCACTTGCATTCCCGTTACAACAGTTGATGATTGCTGTTTGCGGTGGTACAGCAGTTGGTATGAATGCTTTGCTTTCTCGCTCATTGGGTGCAAAACAATTTGAAAGAGCAAATAAAATCGCAAATACAGGTATTTTTCTTTTTCTTTGCAGTTCAGCGGCGTTCACATTGATAGGGGTTTTCTTATCAAAGCCATTTTTCCTTGCACAGACAAATGTTAAGGAAATTGTTGATTACGGAACAGATTATGCATCGGTTTGCCTTGGATGTTCAATAGGTATTTGTAGTCAGTTCTGCTTTGAAAAGCTTTTGCAATCAACAGGTAAAACCACACATTCAATGATTGCACAGCTTATTGGTGCTGTGGTTAATATTATCTTGGACCCTATTCTTATTTTTGGTCTTCTTGGAATGCCAAAATTAGAAGTTCTTGGTGCTGCAATTGCAACTGTTGCAGGACAAATTGTTGCAGCAATTGTGGCTGTGTTGTTTAACTTGAAATTCAATAAAGAAATTCATATCAGTTCAAAACTTATTCGTTTTGATAAAGAGATTACAAAGGATATTTATAAAATTGGTTTACCATCAATTGTAATGCAGTCAATCGGTTCTGTTATGACATTCAGTCTTAACAAAATTCTTATCGGATTTACAACAACTGCAACTGCTGTTTTTGGTAGCTATTTCAAGTTGCAAAGCTTTGTGTTTATGCCAATTTTTGGGCTTAACAATGGTATGGTGCCAATTATCGCGTATAACTATGGTGCGAAAAGATATGACCGAGTTAAAAAGACAATTACTTTGTCTATCGTGACAGCGGTTTCTATAATGCTTGTTGGATTGTTGGCGTTTGAGCTTATTCCAGATGTGCTGTTGTCATTCTTCAATGCGTCAGAAGATATGCTTCGTATTGGTGTTCCTGCATTGAGAATTATCGGTACACACTATGTTTTTGCAGGCTTCTGTATTATTGCTGGTTCAGTTTGTCAGGCGATAGGAAAACCTGTTTACAGCCTTATTGTATCAGTATGTCGTCAGCTTGTTGTACTTTTACCATCAGCATGGTTGCTTTCTCTTACAGGACGACTTGAACTTGTATGGTTTGCATTTCCGATTGCAGAATGCTTCTCTTTAGTATTGAGTACAATTTATTTAAGCAAGACAATGAAACGAGCAAAAGAGAAAATGAAAGATATTATTATATAAATGCAGAGTGCAGAATTCAAAATGCAGAATTAGTGGTTTGCAATGCAGTTATAAATTAAAGGGAAAGACTTTTTTGGTCTTTCCCTTAAATATTTTATCTATTAACAACATTTTGTGGTTTGCCGTCAAGATATGCAAAAATATTTTCTTTCAAAATATCCATAAGTCTCTCTCTTGTTTCAAAAGCTGCCCACGCAATGTGTGGTGTGATAAAGCAGTTTTTTGCACAGAGTAAAGGATTATCTGCCTTTGGTGGCTCAACTGTCAAAACATCAAGTCCTGCGCCTGATAACCTGCCATTATTTAATGCATCAGCTAAATCCTGGTCATTTACAACAGGTCCACGGCTCGTGTTTATAATAATAGCACCGTCTTTACACTTGTTAATAAATTCTTTGTTTACAAGTCCTGTTGTCTTTTCTGTCAATGGACAATGAAAAGAAATAATATCACTTGTTTTTGCAAGAGTTTCCATATCAACCCACTTGAAATTTTTACGATGACTCTGGTCTGTTTCGTGACCTGAAACAGCCTGTACATTCATTTTAAATGCTTCTGCAATATCGGCAACAGCCTGACCAATCTGACCAAAGCCTACAATACCAATTGTTTTGCCACACAATTCTGTAAGTGGTGTTTTCCAGTAACAGAAATCAGGGCAACTGCTCCATTCACCATTTTTTACACTTTCACTATGTAAACCAACTGCATTTGTGATTTCAAGAATAAGTGAAAAAGTAAGCTGTGCAACTGCATTTGTTGAGTATGCAGGAATGTTTGAAACAGGTACGCCGATTTCCTTTGCATATTCCCAGTCAACAATGTTATAACCTGTTGACAGAAGGGCAATATATTTAAGATTTGAAAGTTTAGAAAGAGTTTCCTTTGTTAACGGAGTTTTGTTTGTAAGAATAATATCTGCACCCTCACATCTTTCAAGAATTTTATCCTGTGGTGTGCGATGGTGTATATGACAATCACCTAATTTTTCAAGCCAGTCCCATGTAAGGTCTCCTGGATTGAGTGCGTAAGAGTCAAGTACAACAATTTTCAAAGAAATCACAACCTTTTATAATCTTTATATAACACATAATATTCTATCATAAATTAATATAATATAACAACAAAAACATTGACCTTTTTCAATAAATATTATAAAATTACAATGTATGGAAATTTTGCAAACGGTGAACACAATGGAAAAGAAACATTTAAACAGAAAAACCGTGCTCAATATCACCTCCATCGGTATGTTTGTAGCTGCCATAGTAATTGCGGTTATTACTTTTGTAATGAGTACAAAGATGGCTGAGGGTGGATGGGCTGAGTTTTTACACACGCTTGACCGACTTCAGGATTTTATTATATCCCTTGAAAATAAATATCTTATCGCAATTGCCATTCTCGGTGTATATGTGTTAAGAGGATTTTTACCGATTCCTTTTCCGTTTATATTGATGATGACAGGTGTTATGTTCAGACCTGTCAACGCAATTCTTATTAACACGGTGGGAACAAGTATAGTCTTGTTAATAACATATTACTGGGGTAAAAAAACAAATGGTGGTGTAGCGATAAAAAAACTCAATAAATATGATAATATCCGTGAAATGATGAGTCATCATGGTAAAACTAAATTGGGTGTCCTTGTTGCACTGCGTATTATTCCGTCTGTGCCAATGAATCTTGTGAGCAAGACTTATGGCGGGATGAAATTCCCTATTGATGGTTTTTTGGTGGCTTCACTTTTAGGATTTTTTCCTAAAATCTGGGTGTATTCCGTAATGGGTGGCAATATTGCACAGCCATTTACATGGCACTTTATGGGACCGATTATATTCTTGTTAATTTTATCAGGTTTTGTAACCTTGATTGTAAATATTACCTTAGAGCAAAGAAAAGGAGAAAATAAAAATGTCAAAGATTCAGATACTTAAAGACGCAATTATGAATGGCGAGTATGATGCTCGTTTTAAGAGAGTTTATGTAACAGACGAGGCTGTAAAAGCACAGTACGAAAGATATGTAAGCCTTGCGAATGATTTTGCTGAAATTTTCAGCGAAGACAGAGATGCAAGACTTTTCTCAGCACCAGGAAGAACAGAAGTAGGTGGTAACCATACTGACCATAACAATGGTAAAGTTTTAGCAGCCGCAATTAATCTTGATGCTGTAGCTATGGTAGAAAAAAGAGACGATTTAATTATAAACGTTAATTCACAAGGTTATTCACCACTCACAGTTGATGCTTCTGACCTCACTATTAAAGACGAAGAAGCAGGCAAATCGAACGCACTTATTCGTGGTATCTGCGCAAGATTTAAAGAACTCGGCTACAATTACGGTGGCTTTAATGCAAGTGTAACTTCAGAAGTTCTTTCAGGTTCAGGCCTTTCATCTTCAGCAGCATACGAAGTACTTATTGGCACAATTCTCAATTACTTATATAACGACGGTAAAATCAGCGCAGTAGAAATTGCTTGCATTTCACAGTACGCTGAAAATGTATATTTCAAAAAGCCTTGTGGACTTATGGACCAAACTGCTTGTTCAGTTGGTGGCTTTGTTCAAATCGATTTTAAAGATACAAAAAATCCAATCATCAACAAAGTTGATTTCAATTTAGATGAATTCGACCACGCACTTTG
>JAZQUC010000092.1:0-5698 GCA_045631075.1 Candidatus Fimenecus sp.
ATAGGATTAGTAGTTACATATAATTAACCTGCCCAACCAGGTAATTAACAAATATAAATATCTGATGATACAACTGGCATTCTATAGCCAAGATCAGGAAAATAGCAATCAACAAAAGTAAAAATTCCTTCTTTTTCAAAACCATAGATAATGCACTTGTTACCGTTTACATAAGCATTCATTTCAGAATTCCTCCAACTTAGATTTAAGTATTTCATCAATATGTTTGCTACTATAACATGACATCATACATGTTAATAGTTCAATTTTACTTTTTCCTGTTCTTTTTGTTTCCTGGATAAAAAAATTATGAATATCTTTATCAGGCCTTTTATTCATATTCAATTTAAAATATAATCCTTTTATGTTACTCATATTTATTTCCTTTTAATGAATTCTAATCCTTCAGTTGCAAAATATTTACATTCTAAATTTATTTTAAATGTTTCATTTTCTCCTATTCTGTTATTATAGGCTTCAATTTCACTTAATGCATCATTCATAAACTTACAAACAGAAAAATGAATACATTTCTTACAATCAAAATTAATCATAATTGTTCTCTTAATTCCGCCAGTTCATAATATAGATCTGTATCTTTTTCTAATAGCCTTTTCTGTTGTGCCTTGACTGATTCAAGTACTTTATCAAGTTTTAATATATCATCACGATTTTTATCAAGTTCTTTTTGCTTTGCTTCAATAGCTGCTTCAATGTTTGCTCTGATCATAATTTGATACCTCATAATAGTATAATCTTAAAAAAATCACGCTGATCAATAGTAACTCTCTTATCTTCTTTAAAAATTGTTACTGTAGAATCATTAGTATATAATGTGCAATGGCCAAGAATTGTGATTTCAAATAATAATTTCCCATCTTCAATATCTGGTATACAATTACCTATTGATGATTGACCAAAAATTCTTACAAATAATTCCAATACTTTTACATCAATTTTAATAATTCTAATGTTCATGATAGTTTAAGACCTCCTGGTATTTCTTTGCATCTTTTACAATCAACGGATCCTTCATCTGCAACTGAACATTTTCTTACAATAAGAAAACCTTTTAACCAGGCATCTTTTTCATTTCTTGCCTTTACATACCAGTGAAGCATACAAAAATCAACTAAACAATCTGCACTAATTTCATATATCCTCATTTTTTTCTACCTCCTGAAATTGTTTTAATGTTCTCTTCAAGGATATTCTAATATAAAGAATATTCTTTTGTCAACATTAAATTTCAAAATATTTTCTATAATTTATTATCAGGTCGTACATAGAATACTTTTCAAATTTAAATTTTTCTTCAATACATGCTTCACGCAGATCTATGTAATAATCATAGTAAAACTTCTTCTGTTGGTTTTCCCTATTCAGATCATATTTAAAATATGCTTTAGCAGGAATCGAACACATATAATAAAATGCTTTTTCTTCATTTAAATATATATAGTAGAAATGTGTTTTATATTTTATTTCCAGGATCGGCTTACACCTTTTGATGGTTCTTTTTGTTACATTACTAAAATCGTTATGTACAAACTGACCGCCAAAAGATTTATCAAACCATGCTGTTCCCTGCATGCCCTTCCAAATACCTTGCTTTTCTATGTCCTGAATAGGTACTTCTTCATTTGTGATATGATGCAGCATTATATCCCTGTTTTCCAAATATAAATGTGTTTCACCTGATTCATTTAATTCTGCCAGTTCATCAAGAATTTCAAGTTCCTGTGTTACTGGTACTGAAATTTGTTCAGCATTTGCAAACAGGATAAGTTTAAGTGGTTTTCTACCACGCTTTAATCTATCACGTGATACTGTCTGATATAGATCTAATAAGTTTTCACCTTCAGATTTTTTTATTCTTTCGCCAAGCTGCGGAATAAATTCATCAAACACAAGAAGTTCTACTTCACTGAAATCATTTCCTTTAAAAGTCTGAATTTTATTGAACGATAAGACATAAGCAAGAAGTTTACCACCAGGTTCACCTTCAGCATTTGCTTCATAAAAAGCACCAAAACCATCATCAATCTGTACACCAACAACTCTTAAATTTTTATCACGCTTTAGTGGTTTATATGGTGACTGATCAAGGCCGATATCAGATTCTTCTTTTAATATTCTTGCAACGTCTTTGTCTGTTCTTTTCATATAGATAATAGGAAAATGACAATAATATGCAAGCCACAAAACAGAATAAGTTTTTCCTGGGCCTCGTTTACTCCAAACAACATAACACCATGCAAGTGGATACATTAACAGATCAGCTAAAATATGGTAGTAAGTATCAAATAAATCTTCAAAATCTGCAAAATTTTTACATAGCCATGAATAATAATGTTTGTTTTTCTCAATAATTTCTTTAGTTATCTTCTTCATAAACTTGTACCTCTATTTCTTCATCAAATAGTTTTTCAGCATGTTCATATTTTTCAGTGCAATCTAATTTATAATCACCTGGTAACAGATCAATTGAATCTGCTGTTTCATTGCCATCTTCATCAATATAAATATCAGAAGTAAAATAAACATGTTGCTTTTTTCCTGTTTCTTTTCCTTTGAATACAAAATTCTGACTAAAATTATTTAAGTCATCTTTTAAACATTCTGCACCTTTGTTTTTGGGTACACCTGCAACAGTGATATGTATTTTCCCATCTTTAACACATCTTCCTGCATACCTTTTTGCACCCATTACTTTGAATTCTGTATAATCATCTTTACCATCTTTATGTTCAGCAATACCTAAAATAAATTTATGGCCTTCTATTTCTATTGCATCATAGCCATTTGCCTGAAGCAGCTTTAAACAATTGTCATTGTATGCCTGTATTTTTTCAAGATCCCAACCATGAGCATAACAAGAATCAGTATCATTATAAAGAAGTAAACCACCTTCAGATTCAGGTTTAACACATTTATTAAGTGTATGCACATTTCTAAACGCATATGATGTTACCCAACAGCCCCACGCAAAATTCAATATGGACGTTTTTTTATTTAAAAATTTTTCATATTCTTTTCGCTGCTGTTTTTTATATTCCTTTTCATTAACAGTTCCATCTTCATTTAGTGGCATATCAATTTGATAAATTTCCGTAGGATCCAAAGTATTAAAATCTTCTTTTATTACGTCTTTAACAGATTTTTGTACGGTCATTCCATAACAGCCATTGACCTGATACTTTTTAAGTGTGCGGAGTACTTCAACAGATTCATCTTTTTCTGCATCAACTGTTAATTGGCATTTATCCTTGAATAAATTGAAAACAAAATCAGTAAACCATCTAGGAAGATAATCTTTTGCAGCTGCTTCAACTTCTACACATAAAGAGCCACCAATAAATTCATATTGTTCATTTATGACTTCAAGATCTATTTCATTTAAATATATTTCAAGGTATTCACATTCAAGAATCCTTCCGTTATCCATAACAGGATTAATTACCGTACCTTGTACACATTTTGAAAATTGAAGTGCAGGCATTACATGATTCTGATTGCGCAACCTGCATTTAACACCTACTAGCTTAAACATAAATGCTGATGTTGATGAAGATTTTAATATTTCTTCTATGCTGCAATCCCTGATTTTCCTAAATGACTCCATAGGATATTTATACGCAAGCATACAAAATGGATATGATGAACAAAAGTCGAAACATTGTACCAACAGATTTATAAAATCAGGATCCAAATCTTTTATCAGATCTGCATCAATCATTGTATCTATTTCAAACCTGTTAGCATGAACATAACCGCCATGAAAAAGGTATGTTAATTTTAAGTACTGGTTAAAATCAGGTGCTATTCTGTTAAATAAATCTTTTGCATGGTTTTCTTTTGCAATCTGAAACAGTAAATCTCTGATGATACCTGTTGATGTATAAGGCATTGAATAAATAGATTTATGTATCATCTGCATGGTTTTATCAATACATTCAACACCTGCAAGACAATCATATTCTATATATTGAAGTTCATCCTGATTATACTGTTCATACTGACTTCTAAACTTTGTATAATTCCATTTACCAACAGCTTTTTTGTGTTCAACATCAAGATCTTTTGCCCATCTTTCAAGTGATCTTTGCGCAAGTATCAAACTATCACGTATTTCAATACCACAATCAAAGCGCATATATAACGGATAATGCGGTTTGATATTTAGCTGCTTATTAGGTACACCTAATTTCTGATACATGAATCGTCTTGTAAACCAGTGATCATATGGCATATTGTGCGCATACATGATTGTTATGCTGCCCTTCATAGAATCATGTATTTTTTTCATTGTATCAATTAGTGTTGTTGGCTTATGCCCCCATAAAGTACAAATATTAATATGAAAAGCACGTATTGAAATCGTCCATGCAACAACATGATTTTCTCTGGCCTTATATCCTGAAGGAAGTTTTGACATCTGTTTAGATTGTTTTAATTTCTTTCTTGAAGTTTCTGTGTCGAACATGATAATACAATCATTATAGGTATCATTGTTACCCCTGCCAGGTCTTTTTGAATACATGATGTTATCAAGGATCTGAAAATTAAATTCTGAATGATGTACAAATTGATATGGTAGATATTTAGATATATAATCCTGTCGGATCAGATATAATTCAGATTGTTTCATGTTCCCAACAACTCCTAATTATTTACGCTTCAGTAATGATTTAACGTCTTTCTTATAATATCGCAAAAAATGATTTACTGTTTCTTCTATATTTATGTCTTTTGTTTTTTCTCCTGTAATAGGATCTGTTGTTTCAGGTATGATAATTGAAATAGGTTTATTTTCTGCAAGTGCCCTTTTAATCTGTTTTTGATTCTTTTGAATAATACCAATTGCTTTTAATGCTGTTGCTGATGCTTTACGTGCACCTGTCTTTTTCCATAAAACAGTGTCAAAAACTGTTGCTGTTTTTGACCAGTTCATGTTTACATCATATTTTTCTTTTATTGTGTTTGCACGCTTATTAAATATTTCATCTATCTGCTGCTTTGATGATGTAGGAGCATTAAGAAAATCAAGTACACGATTTATATCTTTATAAATGGTATTAAGATTTTCATCACCTGATATTTTTCTATTAAATCGTTTTGCATCCTGGCCAAACATACCTCTAATATCTCTTTGTGCTTTTGCGTATGCCCATTCTGTTACTTCTTTATAACCATCTTTTTTTGCAAGTGATTCAAGATTTACTAATCGCTGATCTGCTGCTTTTGCTATCTTCTTATAAAATTGCAAATAGCTTGCTTTTTTAACCCATGGTTTTGTACCTTGCAAATTGCGCTGAAGCTGCTCATATTCTGCTTGATAATCTTTTAATATACCTATTTTACTTTTTGCCATAGCTTAATACCTCCATATAATTAGAATATCCTTATATAATTGTATTTGCAATACAGAAAATATGTTCTATAATAATTTTAAGCATATCCCCCAAATATGCTTCAAGTTTCCTCAACACACCACGAACAGGATCACCTGGTGCTAAATAGTGCCAGGTGATTTTGATGTCTACACCTTCAAGATCTGAAGGCCTACGCACACCAAACCACATATCATATACATGTTATATAACACATATACGTCACATAACGTTACCACAGGCACACGCACGAACAAATGTTTGGGGAAAACGGCTGCTGGCATATGTTTCTTCAATTCTAACAC
>JAZQUC010000093.1:0-2543 GCA_045631075.1 Candidatus Fimenecus sp.
GAATTAACTAAAAATTGAATATTTCCATACATAAGACCTATTTTTAAAGAAGTTAAGCTTCTAAAAAATAGATCTTTTTTATTACCAAAGGCATACCCTTGTAAAATAACAATTGTTGTGCTATAATCAGCCCGACAAATAAGAATTTGTAGAGCAATCCTATAATGCATTAAACCACTTCATATCGGTGCCGAATCGGCATTGAATGAAGTGGTTTATTTCTATGCAGAGATTTTTATCAGCTGTTATTTGCCAGAAGTTTCATTACATCAGCAGATTTTAATACTTTGCCCATTGCAACAACCTTTTCGTTCACAACAATGGCAGGCATACTCATAACGCCGTATTCCATAACTTTTGCCATATCGGTTATATACTCAACCTCAAGCGATAACCCCATATTTTTAACAGCTTCTTTTGTGTATTCATATTGCTCATGACAAGCTTTGCAGCCTGCACCTAAAACTTTAATGCTTTTGATTTCACCGTCAGAATTACAGCGAATTTCAGCAGTGTTTTCCGATGAACAACAATAGCAAGATGATTTCTTTTCTTCTTTTTTCTTTCCGAATTTAAACAGTGCCATAATGATACCTCCAAAATTAAATAATAAAGTTTTGTATTACGTTAAAGAAATAACCGACAATGATTATACCAATGGTGCATATCGCAACAAAAATACCAAGTAATTTCGGTTTTACAGCCTTACGGAGCATAATAATTGAGGGCAAGGACAGAGTGGTAACACCCATCATAAAGGAGAGTACAACACCGAGCAACGCACCCTTTGCAAGCAACGCTTCGGCAATAGGAATCGCACCGAAAATATCAGCATACATCGGTACACCTGCAACCGTTGCAAGAACTACACCAAACGGATTATTGTCACCGAGTACCTTAACGATGAAATCTTCGGGAATCCAATTGTGAATAATCGCACCGATACCTACACCGACAAGAACATAGGGAGCAACTTTTTTCGCAGTAGAAACAACCTGTTCCCACGCATATTTGATACGGTCTTTGAAGTGTAATTCTTCCTGCGGAACATCAAGTGATTTACCGTTTCGGATATATTCTTCAACCTGATTTTCAAGATGAAGTTTTTCAATCAGTGTACCGCCGACAACAGCGATAATCAGACCGATGATTACATAAATAACGGCAACCTTCCAACCGAAAATACTCATCAGCAAAACAAGGCTTCCAAGGTCAACCATAGGCGAAGAAATCAAGAATGAGAATGTTACGCCAAGCGGAAGTCCTGCACTTGTAAATCCGATAAATAACGGAATAGACGAACAGGAACAGAACGGAGTTACTGTACCGAGCAAAGCGGCTATGATATTTGCTCCTATGCCGTGAAATCTGCCGAGTATCTTTTTCGTTCTTTCGGGCGGAAAATAGCTTTGAATATACGAGATAATCAAAATCAGAACACCGAGTAGCACCATAATTTTTATGGTATCGTAGATAAAGAACTGAATACTTCCGCCGATTCTGCTTGAAGTATCTAAACCGCAAGCATTTAAGATTGTTGCAATAAGCCTGTTCAGCCATTGCATTCCAAGGATTTCATTTTGAAAGAAATCCCAAGTCGTTTTTAATACACTCATAAAAATCTCCTTTCATATAAACATATAGAAATGTATCTATACATAAGTTTTAGAATATGCCGTGCGGAAAAGTATCGAATTACTTTTCACAACACGGCTTGCTTTCATCTGTGCCGTCAAGAGTTGTCAGGGTTTGCAGATATTTAACTGCACACTCTACGCCTTCAGATGAAATGGAATAGTGCATCCATTTACCTTCTTTGCGACCAACCACAATACCCGAATCGCAAAGTATTTTCATATGATGTGACAGAGTAGGCTGTGTAACATTAAGTTCGTCAAGAATTTTGCAGGCACACTTTTCACCGCTTGTCAGCATCTTCAAAATGCGGATACGGTTTTCATCAC
Source organism: Candidatus Fimenecus sp. (assembly GCA_045631075.1). Lineage (GTDB taxonomy): Bacteria > Bacillota > Clostridia > Oscillospirales > Acutalibacteraceae > Fimenecus. The sequence goes on from JAZQUC010000093.1 coordinate 1,965, forward strand.
AAAAGGCTTTGAATATCAATGCCATTTTTCTTTCATCCATTTTAAACCTCACCACCCATAGATGTTTATCTATATGTATTATATGCGACATATAGATAATTGTCAATGGATAATTATGTTTTTTTCTGATGCAAATCAGTGAGTTTTATTAATCGTCATTATATATATGAAACCTAAGGATATATCATAGAATCAGACAAATTCCAATTTATCGAACTTACAGCAACTGATAGTTGCCTGTTCAATAAAACATTCAGTGTTAAAATAACACTGAGGTGATAACAATATGGAATCTAAAGATATTATTCTTGAACTGAGAACTAAAAAAGGAATGTCGCAAGAAGAACTTGCAGAAAAAGTGTTTGTAACCCGTCAGGCAGTTTCTCGCTGGGAAACTGGTGAAACCGTTCCAAATACCGAAACGTTAAAGTTACTCTCAAAGCTATTTGATGTTTCAATCAATACGCTCCTTGGCTCACCAAGACAGCTTGTTTGTGAGTGCTGCGGTATGCGTATTGATGATAGTAATGTCAGCCACGAAAAAGATGGAGCTTTTAACGAGGATTACTGCAAGTGGTG
>JAZQUC010000094.1:0-2182 GCA_045631075.1 Candidatus Fimenecus sp.
TGTGGAAATTATCCTGAATGTAACTTTATGACTTGGGATAAGCCGACTGATGACCTTTGTCCACAGTGTGGCAAGTCACTTTTCAAGAGAAAAGGTGGCATTGTTGCTTGTCTTAACGAAGGTTGTGGATTCGAGAAAAAAGCAGAGAGAAAAAGAAAGGCTAAGGAAGAATGAGAGTAGCTGTTATTGGTGGCGGTCTTGCAGGTGTTGAATGTGCAAGTGCTTTGTCACGAAACGGAATAACGGTTGACCTTTTTGAAATGAAGCCACATAAAAAATCTCCTGCACATAAACTTGATACACTTGCAGAGCTTGTGTGCTCAAACTCATTAAAGGCAGAGCGACTTAATTCGGCAGCAGGACTTTTAAAGCACGAAATGGCGTATTTAGGCTCAATTTGTGTTGAATCTGCTTATGAATGTAAGGTTGAGGCAGGTGGTGCGCTTGCAGTTGACCGTTATGAATTTTCAAGAATTATTACAGAAAAAATCAAGAACGATAAAAATATAAATATTATAGAAAAAGAAGTTACTGACATTCCTGAGGGCTATGATGGTGTTGTTGTCTGTGCAGGACCTTTGGCAAGTGACAGTCTTGCTGAAAAAATCCGTATGATGTGTGGTAACGGACTTTCCTTTTATGATGCAGCAGCACCGATTATAAGTGCTGAAAGTATTGATATGAGTTGTGCTTTTGCCCAGTCACGATATGACCGTGGTGGTGAAGCTGACTATATCAACTGTCCTATGAACAAGGAAGAATATGAAGCATTTTATGATGCAATTATTAACGCAGAAAGTGCTGAAGTTCATTCCTTTGACAAGCGAAAAGATGTTTACGAAGGTTGTATGCCTATTGAAGTTTTGGCATCTCGTGGTAAAGATACTATGAGATATGGTCCACTTAAGCCTGTCGGTCTTACTGACCCACGCACAGGTCACAGACCTTGGGCAAATCTTCAGCTTCGCAAGGAAAATAAAGATGGTACAATGTACAATCTTGTGGGATTCCAGACAAACCTTAAATTCGGTGAACAAAAACGAGTTTTTAGTATGTTTCCTGCTCTTAAAAATGCAGAATTTTTAAGATATGGCGTAATGCACAGAAACACATTTATCGATTCACCAAGACTTCTTAATGGTGATTTCAGTTTAAGAAACAATCCGTTACTTTTCTTTGGTGGACAAATTACAGGTGTTGAAGGGTATATGGAATCTGCTGCAAGTGGTCTTATGGCAGGAATTAATCTTGCAAGAAGACTTCGTGGTGAAGAAACTGTTGTTCTTCCAAATGATACAATGATTGGTGCATTGAGCCGATATATAAGTGACGAATCCGTTAAGAATTTCCAGCCAATGGGTGCGAATTTTGGTGTTTTACCACCACTTCCTGATAAAATTCGAGACAAACAAGAGAGATATATGCAGTTAGCAACTCGTGGAATGGATTCACTCAAGGAATTTGCAAAAAATAATAATTTAGGTGAAAATAATGACTGATTTCCAGAAGAAAATCGGATATGAATTTAAAGATAAAGGATTGCTTAAAAGAGCTTTGACTCATTCTTCTTATGCCAACGAAAAGGGCACAGGTCTCGATAATGAGCGTCTTGAATTTTTAGGTGACTCGGTGTTAGGCTTTATTACTGCTGAATACCTTTTCGAGCATTATAAAAATAAGCAGGAAGGTGAACTCACTAAAAAGCGTGCATACGCTGTTTGTGAAAAAACTCTTTTTGAGTATGCTGAAAAAATTCAGCTTGGTGATATGATTCTTTTAGGTAAGGGTGAAGAGCACACAGGTGGTCGTCATCGTCCGTCAGTTGTATCTGACGCTTTTGAAGCATTGATTGCTGCTATTTATCTTGATGGCGGAATTGAAAATGCAAAGAAATTTGTTCTTCCTTTTATTGAAATTTCAACAGAAGAATTACCTGTTTTCAAGGATTACAAGAGTACCTTGCAGGAAGTTTTACAACAGAATCCTACAGAAAAATTCGAGTATGTTGTTGTGGGTGAAAGTGGCCCTGACCATAACAAGGAATTTATTGTTGAAATTCATATGAACAGTAATGTGCTTGGCCGTGGTAAAGGTGGCAGCAAGAAAAAAGCTGAACAGGAAGCAGCAAAATCTGCTTTGGAGTTAATGGGATTATGAGTCACAGTAACATAAGCATTTTCGT
>JAZQUC010000095.1:0-4804 GCA_045631075.1 Candidatus Fimenecus sp.
CGGGGAGGCTTCTCCTTGAGGAGAAGCTGTCTGCGAAGCAGACTGATGAGGTGTAGGTTGTGTTTTGCAACCGTTAATATTCGTAATAAAACTACTTTTCCACCTCATCCGTCACCTACGGTGACACCTTCCCCTCAAGGGGAAGGCAACTCACCGATAAATTATAATTTATTATCTATCTTATCAAACAAAAAACCCTGTACTTTCGTACAGGGATAATTAAGTATATTAATCAAGGAAATCGCGAAGTTTTTTGCTTCTGCTTGGGTGACGAAGCTTACGAAGAGCCTTTGCTTCAATCTGACGGATACGTTCACGAGTAACGTTGAATTCCTTACCAACCTCTTCAAGTGTTCTTGGATGACCATCTTCAAGGCCAAAACGGAGTGAAAGAACCTTTTCTTCACGAGGTGTAAGTGTTTTAAGAACCTCTGCAAGCTGTTCCTTAAGAAGTGAAATTGATGCAGCGTCTGCAGGTGAAAGTGCTTCATCGTCAGGAATAAAGTCACCAAGATGGCTGTCTTCCTCTTCACCGATTGGTGTTTCGAGTGAAACAGGTTCCTGTGCAAGACGAAGAATTTCACGAACCTTATCAGGGCTCATATTAAGTTCTTCTGCAATTTCTTCTGCTGATGGGTCATGTCCATTCTTATGAAGAAGCTGACTGCTTGTCTTTTTAACCTTGTTGATTGTTTCAACCATATGAACAGGAATACGGATTGTTCTTGCCTGGTCAGCAATAGCACGAGTAATAGCCTGTCTAATCCACCATGTAGCATAAGTAGAGAACTTAAAGCCCTTTGTATAGTCGAACTTTTCAGCAGCCTTTAAAAGACCAAGGTTACCTTCCTGAATAAGGTCAAGGAACTGCATACCACGACCAACATAACGCTTTGCAATACTAACAACAAGACGAAGGTTTGCTTCTTCAAGTCTTCTTTTTGCTTTTTCATCATTTTCTGAAATACGGATTGCAAGTTCAATTTCTTCTTCTGATGTAAGAAGAGGAACACGACCAATTTCTTTAAGATAAACTCTTACAGGGTCATCAATTACAAGTGATTTGCTATCACCTAAACCGCCATCGTCAGTTTTTGCCATATCAGATTCGTCTGTAATAGCATCTCTTGCCATATCACCAAGGTCATCAATAAGCTCGATATTGTTTGTTTCAATCATTTCATAAAGCTTATCAAGCTCGTCCATATCAATATCGAGTTCAATAATAGCATTATCGATTTCCTGAGTAGTAAGTTTACCGATTGCTTTACCTTTTTCAACCAATGCTTTTAAAGCTAATTTTTTATCCATCATTTCCATATTTTTCTCCTTCATATTTTAAACTATTCTTTAAAGAACTTTAAAAAATCTTCATCACTGATGTCATTCCCGTTATCAATTACTTTTTTGTTTTTTTCACCGAGTATGACTTTTATGCAATCCTCACACTCTGCAAAAGTATTTTTAAGAGTATGCGATATTGTCTGAATTTTTGCTACTGCGCTGATTTCCTCTTCGGTAAGTTCACCGTACAGGAATGAAATTTCAGCAGATTTACCTTCACGGAGTCTGTCAGTAACCGCCCTAAATATTCTGCGGTTAAAATCAGTAATATAATCATCTGCAGAAAGCTTTTCAAGGACACCTGATAAGAATTCGGGATTTGCCATAACAAGTGCTATAAGCATTTCCTCCGCCCTTGCTGCACGATAAAACTTTTTGCGTTGAGAATTAAGTTTATCGAGAATATCATCTTTCTTTTGTATTTCCGTAAATTCTCGTTTTTGCGCTGTTGTCTGATTTCTTTTTGCTTGTCGTTTTGCTTCAGAAACAATTACATCCTTTGAAACAGAAAGTTCATCCGCAATTCTTGAAGCATAAATTTCAAGCTCAATTGCACCAACAGTTGAAAGCACTTTGATTGCTGCCTGAAGATATTGGCGTTTACCGTCATCACTTGCAACATCATATTTATTATGCTCACGCAGAAGAGCAAATTCAATTTCGTTGGCAGCACCTGTAATTATGGCTTTCATTTTTTCAACACCATAATTTTTAATAATTTCATCAGGGTCCTTACCACCGCTTAAATGAAGCACTTTAATTTTTGCAGGTGTTTTCTTAAATATAGTCAACGCTCTTGCAGCGGCTTTTTGTCCTGCTTCATCAGCATCGTATGAAATAAGAATTTCTGACGCATAACGTGAAAGCAACTGTGCCTGTTCACCTGTAAGTGCTGTACCAAGACCTGCAACAGCATTTGTAAAGCCTGCCTGATGAAGTGCAATAACATCCATATATCCTTCGCAAAGAATAAGACTGTCTTTACCGCTTTTCTTCGCAAGATTAAGTGCAAACACACCCATACTCTTTTTATAAACCAAAGTATCAGAAGTGTTCAGATATTTAGGCTTTGAATCATCCATAACTCGTCCGCCAAAAGCAATAACATTCCCCTTCACATCAATAATAGGAAACATTACGCGATTACGGAAGTTATCATAAATGTTGTTAGGATTTTTCTGTGAACGCCTTGCAAGATTTGCAAATACAAGTTCGTCCTTTGTATATCCTTTTCCTAACATATAGTTAGTAAGCGCATTAAACGAATCGGGAGCAAAACCAAGACCAAAGCGTTTGATTGTATCGTCAGTCAGTCCCCTGTTTTTAAAATAAGTATAACCGACTGCACCCTCAGGTGTGGTCAAGCATCTAAAGAAAAATCTTGCAGCATCACGATTAGCCTCCAGCATACGGAGTCTTCGTTTATTCATGGTATTATCGTAGCTGTTTTCATCAGGCATATCAAGACCAACACGGTCAGCTAAAAACCTTACAGCATCAAGATAATCAAGATTTTCAATATTTTTTATAAATGTGATAACATCGCCACCATTACCACAACCGAAACAATAATATGACTGTGTATCGGGATAAACGGTGAAGGATGCTGTTTTTTCACCATGAAAGGGACATAGTCCTTTACTTATTCTTCCTGCGCGTTTAAGGTTAACATAAGAGGAAATTGTACTTTCAATATCGGCACGATTTCTCAGTTCCATTAAAAAGTCATCTGATAATGCCACTAATATTCCTCCTCAAGTCCTATATCCACCCAGGAATCAGGAATAAATATTTTTTTATATACTGCAAGAAGATAACGGTCACTCATACCGGCAATATAGTCGCAGGCTGCACGAGAAACGCTTTCTTCCTCAATAATATACTGATAAGCTTTAGAAATCTTTTCAGGATTGTTAAGAAAATATTCATAAAGACGAATAATGATTTCAATAGCTTTTGTTTCTTCACCCTTACAGACAGGATTTGTATATACGTTATCGAACATAAATGAATGAAGTTCATCAAAAGGCTGTTGAACACGCTGTGAAAAAACAATGTCATCAACGCTGTTTTCAACAACATCAAGAACCATTGTATTGATTCTTGCAGATTTTTTGAAGCCTAATTCCTTACGGATTGCAAGTGGAATATCCTCCTCGCACATTACACCTGCACGGACTGCATCATCAATATCGTGGTTGATATATGCAATTTTATCGGCAAGCTTAACAATTCGTCCTTCAAGAGTATCGGCTTCTTTACCACGAGTATGACAAACGATACCATCACGCACTTCATATGTAAGATTAAGACCTTTACCTGTTTTTTCAAGTCTTTCCACAACTCGCAGACTCTGTTCGAAATGACGAAAGCCATCTGGCATAACGGAATTGAGTGCACGCTCCCCTGCATGTCCGAATGGTGTATGTCCCAAATCGTGGCCAAGGGCAATAGCTTCGGTTAAATCTTCATTGAGATAAAGTCCGTTAGCAATTGTTCGTGCAATCTGTGAAACCTCAAGAGTGTGAGTAAGTCTTGTTCTGTAATGGTCACCCTCAGGTGACAAGAAAACCTGAGTTTTATGCTTTAATCGACGGAATGAATTAGAATGTATAATTCTGTCCCTGTCGCGTTGGAAATCAGTTCTTAAAGGGCATTTTTCTTCAAAGATTTTTCTGCCTTGAGTATTTACGGAAAGACAAGCCTTGTCAGATAACATAATTTTTTCATTGTTTTCAATTTTTTCTCTTACTGTCATTATTTCCATACCTCCTTAAAAACCTTTCTATAACTATATACTTTTAAAAATGCAAAAATCCTTTAATTTTTTTGAAAAAATTTTAAAATTCGCAAAATTTTTCAGATTCAACGGTCGAAAAAACTTTTCCATAGCTTAATTCAGTCAATTTTGCATTAATATTATCTTTATTTTCACTTTTGATTCTGAATATAACCTTTACATTGTCGGTATATTCTGTATCAAGAATTACTGTTTCTTCACGAGAAAGAAAATCCGTTAGTTTTCCATAAAATGTATAATCACATTCAACAGCCATATCAAGACAATGAGCCATTGTGATTATTTTCGCACTATCAACACCGATTTTTGCACTGTGAGAATATGCACGGACTAATCCGCCACCACCAAGAAGAATTCCGCCAAAATATCTTGTTACAACCACACAGACATCTACAAGACCTTCTTTTTCAAGCACATCAAGAACAGGAACACCTGCTGTACCCTGTGGTTCACCATCGTCAGAATATCTTTTGATACCACCATCACGAAGAATGTATGCGTGAACATTGTGAGTTGCACCCCAATGCTTTGACTTTATTTCAGCAATAAACGCATTTGCTTCTTCTACCGTTGTAACCGGCTTGGCATATCCGATAAAGCGGGAGCGTTTCACAATATATTCGTCACTATTAAATTCTTTTATCGTTCTGTATTCTTTTT
>JAZQUC010000096.1:0-5518 GCA_045631075.1 Candidatus Fimenecus sp.
TAATCAGGCTACACAAGGTCTTGCAAATTATCTTAATGAAGTTTTTGATGAGCCTTCTGTTGCTATTGCATATGATTCAAGAATTAAGTCTCGTGAATTTGCTGAAAGTGCAGCAGGTGTCCTTGCAGCTAATGGAATAAAGGTTTATATTTACCCTGAACTTGTTCCTACTCCAATGCTTTCTTTTGCAGTTAGAAGACTTAATTGTTCTTCAGGTATTATTATTACAGCAAGTCATAATCCATCAAAATATAATGGATATAAATGTTATGATCCTAACGGTTATCAGATGACTGATGAGGCTGCTGAAAAAACATATAATTATATTCAGAATATTGATATGTTTACGGACGTAAAGATGATGGATTTTGATGATGCCCTTGCCGAAGATATGGTTGATTTCATTGAAGATTGGCTTTATGATGAGTTTTATGAAAAAGTTCTTTCATGCCGTGTTAATGCTGATGCAATCAAGAAATCAGGACTTAAACTTATTTATTCACCTCTTAATGGTGCTGGCAATAAGCCTGTTCGTAAAATATTTAGAAAAGCAGGCATCAAGGATGTAATTGTAGTTAAGGAACAGGAAAAACCTGATGGTAAATTCCCAACTTGTCCTTATCCAAATCCTGAAATTCGCCAGGCATTCGAATATGCAATTAAGACTGCAGAAGGAACTGATGCTGATTTATTACTTGCAACTGACCCTGACTGTGACCGTGTTGGTATTGCGGTTCGTGATGGTGATGATTATGTTCTTATGACAGGTAATGAGGTTGGTGCAATGCTTTGCGAATATCTTTTATCAACCTTAAAGGAACAGAATAAATTGCCTGAAAATCCTTTGGTTGTTAAGTCACTTGTTACAACACCTTTAATTGAAGCTATATGTAAAGAATATGGTGCAGAAGTTTGTGATTTGTTAACAGGCTTCAAATATATTGGTGAACTTATCACGAACCTTGAAAAAGATGGTCAAGAAGACAATTTTGTTGTTGGTATGGAAGAATCTTATGGATATCTTCGTGGTATTCACGCAAGGGATAAGGATGCGGTTGTTGCATCTCTTATGATTGCGGAAATGGCTGCTGTATATAAACTGAAAGGAATGTCACTTAAACAGTTTATGGACAGTATTTATGAAAAATATGGAATGTATCTTAATTCTGTTATGAATTTTGCGTTTGAAGGTGCAAGTGGTATGCAAAAGATGACAGATATTATGAATTCACTTCGTAAACATTCTCCTGAGTCATTTGCAGGTATAAAGGTTATTAAGATTGCTGACTATAAAACAAGCACAGTGAAAGATGTATTATCTGGAAATGTTAATACTATTGATTTGCCAAAATCAAATGTTCTTTCATATTCGCTTGAAGATAATAGTAAAGTTATCATCAGACCATCAGGCACTGAGCCAAAAATTAAAATATATATTACAGCCTATGATGATACAAGAGCAAAAGCAGAACACAAATCGCTTTTGATTTCTACAGATGCTCAAAAGCTGTTAGGAGAATAAAAATGAATAGAGAAAAATTTGTTAAATTTGTTGCAATTTTCCTTGCAGCAATTATGATTTTAAGTACAGGAACAGCGTTGTTACAGATTTTTATGTAATTTATTTAGCCACAGCTTATGCTGTGGCTTTAAAACTGTTTGTTTTTGTATAAATTATACACAAAATCTTGTTGACAATAGTATTTTTTGTGATACAATAATATAAATGATTAGTTATTTGCTTTTGAGGTGATTTTTTGAATAATAGTTCTGTTAACAAGTGTGAGAGCGATACTATTCTTGTTTCAAGAGCTAAGTCAGGAGATAGCAAAGCATTGTCAGCGCTAATCGAAAAATATTCTGAGAATATCAGAATTAAAGCATATACTTTTAATTGTGTTCATGTAAAGGATAATGAGGATTTGTACCAGGAAGGTATGATGGGATTCGTATCTGCTGTCTATTATTACGATGAAAATCGTGGTGCTTCATTTAACACTTTTATGTCACGCGTTGTTTCCAACAGGATGATTCAGGCATACAATAATATGCGAGATTATTCAAAAGTTTTTCTTGTTACTGAAAATAATTCAGAAGAGTTTCTTAATAGTGTTGATAACAGTAGTATGTCGCCAGAAGAACACTTAGTTTCAAATGAAAGCTATTATGAGTACCTTGAATTTATTGATAAAGATTTTTCGGAATTTGAAAAAAAGGTGTATAAACTTTTCTTAAAAAACTTATCTTATAATGATATGAGTATTATTCTTGGATGTACTGTTAAATCTATTGATAATGCATTACAAAGAATTAAGAGAAAAATCAAGTTTTATTTTGAAAAGCAAAATTAAGTTAAAATATGCCCATAACTCATAGTTGAGCATTTTTATATGTTGCGGTGCAAATCCGTATTGGGTAAAATATATTTCAGTGAGGTTATCAAAATGTACGAAGACAAAACACTCATCTGTAAAACTTGTGGAAATGAATTTGTTTTCACAGCAGGTGAACAGGAATTTTATGCAGAGAAAGGACTTGTAAACGAGCCAAAGTCATGTAAAGAATGTCGTGTAGCTCGTAAAAATGCTAATCGTGGCGAAAAAGTTTTCCATACAGCTGTTTGCGCATCTTGCGGTGGCGAAGCAAAAATTCCTTTTGAACCAAAGGATGACAGACCAGTATATTGTAGCGATTGTTTCGCAAAAATGAAAGGCGAATAATTCTAAGATAATATATACATAAAGGCACAAGGAATTTATCCTTGTGCTTTTACTTTAAATCGTGAATTTATGTTGATTTTTGTCATGTGATGTGATAAAGTATAATTATATAAAATCTAAGGGGGAAATTCAAAATGGATTTGAAAAAAGTTATTGAAATGAAGGATGAAGCAGCACAATTTATGATTGATGAAATCACTCATATTTGTACTAAATTCGAAAAAAGAGCTCCTGGCTCAAAAGGTGAAAAACAGGCTTGTGAATATATGGCAAAACAGTTAAAGGATTTAGGTTGTGATGAGACATATGTTGATTCATTTAAAGAAAATCCAGATTCATTCTATGGCTGGATTTACTTTACAATCACATGTTGTTTCTTAGCACTTGCTTCATATTTCTTTATGCCTGCACTCTCAATTGTATTTATTGCAATCGGTCTTGTTCTTTGTTTCTTACAGTTTGGTCTTTATAAGAAAACTGTTGACAAACTCTTTAAGGAAGAAACAGGTCACAATGCTGCTGGTTTTAAAAAGCCAACAGGTGAAGTAAAACGTAGAATTATCTTTAATGGACATCCTGATGCAACTTGGGAATGGCCATTCAAGTACAAGTTTACATATCTTGGATTTGATATTCATATGTTTGCATGCTTTATTGGTGCTTTCTATATGGTTGGTATTGCTATTGCAAAACTTGCAGGTATTGACCCTGCACTTGCAACAAGACTTGGTCTTGGTGGTCTCGCTTTTGTTCCTTTCTGGTTCGGACTTTACTTTATGTGGAATAAGAAAAGAGTAGTTGATGGTGCTAATGACAATCTTTCAGGCTGTTATATCGGTATCGCAATTCTTAAAGCTCTTAAAGATGCTGGTGTTGAACTTGAAAACACAGAAATCGGTGTTGTTCTTACAGGTTCAGAAGAATCAGGTCTTCGTGGTGCAAAAGCATGGTGTGAAGCTCATGCTCATGAATTTAACGATGTTCCTACATTTGTTTATTCATATGATACAATTACTCAGCCTGAATATTTACAGGCAAATTATCGTGACCTTAATGCAACTGTAAAGGTTGACAAAGATGTTTCTGACTTATTCGTAGAAGCTTGTGACGAACTTGGTATTAAATGTGGTAAGGGTATGGTTCCTCCTCTTGGTGGTGCTACTGATTCAGCAGCGTTTGCACAGGCTGGTATGCGTTCAACAGGTATTACAGCTCTTAATCATGCTCTTCCTGATTTCTATCATACAAGACTTGATACTCCTGAAAAACTAAACAAAAAATGTCTTGCAGATTGTTTCGCAGCAAGTGTTAAGGTTCTTGAAATGTTTGATAACGGCGCAAAACAGTAAATCAATAATTTTACTCCCTTACTTATGGAAAGTAGGGGAGTTTTTTTTGTTTGTTTTATGATAAAAAACATTGAAATTAATAGTGCATTATGCTATAATTATTTTATTATATAATGAAAGAGGGATTTTATGAAAATCAATGACCTTTTGCATAAGGTTTATGGTACAAATCCTGATGACAAAAGCAGTCTTCAACCAAAGGAATCTATTGCTTACGGCGTCGCAGGTTTCGGCCAGAACTTTATATGCACAATCATCGGTTCATATATTACAATTTTTATGACTGATGCTCTTCTTTTTGGTAGTATTCAAGAAGGTGGAATTTTTGGTGCACTTAATGGTGCAACAGCCGTTGCGTTCTTAATGCTCGGTGTTCGAATTTTTGACGCTCTTAATGACCCTATTATGGGTTCAGTTGTTGACAGAACAAGAACAAAATGGGGTAAATGTCGTCCTTATCTTAAATGGATGGCTATTCCTATTGCAGTTATGACAATCGCGTGTTTCATTCCGTTACCAGCAAAAACACTTTCAACTTTTGTTATTATTGCTGTAATTTACACATTGTGGTCAGTTGCATATACAATTGCTGACGTTCCATACTGGGGTCTTTCAACTTGTATGACAAACGACACTGTTGTTCGTGGTAATCTTCTTACAATTACTCGTCTTCTTTGCACATTAGGTGCAGGTATTGTTACTGTTTTTGTTCCTGTTATTACAAGTGCAGTTACTGCAAAATATAGAGATGAAGCAGGTAACGTTATACCAGAATTTATTCAGGCAAACGCTGACACACTTAAGTACACATACTTCATTTGTGCTCTCGTTTTGACTGTAACAGCTATTCCAATGTTCTTCTATGGCTTTAAGCATACAAAAGAACGTTTTACATCAACAGACACTCCTCCAAGTTTTGGACACAACTTAATGCTCCTTTTCAAGAACAAGGAACTTCTTCTTATCGTTATTTCAGGTGTCCTTGGTGGTGCAAGAATGGTTTATACATACACAGGCGGTCTTTACTTTGCTAAGTATGTACTTAAGGATGAAGGCTTATATGGAATTATTACTCTTATGGTTGTTCCTGGTGGTCTTGTAGCTTCAATCCTCGTTCCATGGATGACAAAGAAGTTTACAAAGAAATGGGCATATATCGGTGTTCATGTTCTTGGTGCAGTTGTAATGTTTGCAATGTACTTTATCGGATACGATGCTCCATGGAAGCTTATTGTATGCGCTATCGGTCTTGTTCTTCTTGGTATTCCTCAGGGTGTTAACAACATTATGAGCTATGCTATGATCGGTGATACTGTTGACTATCTTGAGTGGAAAACAGGCGAACGCGGTGAGGGTATCTGCTTCGCAATGCAGACTCTTATCAACAAAATCGGTATGGCTGTAGGTGCTTTCATTGGTGTTATGTCAATGAGCATTGCAGGTATCGAC
>JAZQUC010000097.1:0-3274 GCA_045631075.1 Candidatus Fimenecus sp.
TAACTTCCCTGCAATGATTCCATTCGGTTGGATGGCTCCAACTTGTATTGCAACAGGTAATACAATGGTTCTCAAAGCAGCATCTCTTACACCAAAAACAGCAATGAAATTTGCTGCAATTTATAAAGAAGCAGGCGTTCCTGACGGTGTTATCAATGTTGTTACTTGCTCAAGAAACGAAGTAAACACAATTCTTGACCACCCTGATGTTAAGGGTATTACATTCGTTGGTTCAACTCCTGTTGGTCTTAAAATCTATTCTCGTGCAGCAGCTGCAGGCAAGCGTTGTCAGGCTCTTACACAGGCTAAGAACCATGCTCTTATTATGTCAGACTGTGCACTTGAAAGAACAGTAGCAGGTGTTCTTAACTCTGCTTACGGTTGTGCTGGTCAGCGTTGTATGGCTCTTACTTGCTGTGTTGTTGAAGATGCAATCGCAGATAAGTTTGTTGCTGAGCTTAAGAAACAGGCATCACAGATTAAGGTTGGTCCATCTTGGGAAAAAGATTCAAAGCTTGGCCCAATTACATATAAGAAACATTACGAAGAAGTTCTTGCTGACATCCAAAAGGGTGTTGACGAAGGTGCAGAACTCGTTCTTGACGGTCGTGGTGTTAAGGTAGAAGGTTACGAAAACGGCTACTTTGTTGGACCTACAATCTTCGATAAGGTTACAGCTGACATGACAATCGGTCAGGAAGAAGTGTTCGGACCAGTTCTTTGTGTAAAGCGTTGTAAGGATTTCAAAGAAGGTCTTGCAATTATGAATGCTAACCCTTATGCAAACGGCTCAGTTATCTATACACAGAGTGGTTACTTTGCACGTGAGTTCCAGCGTCATACAGACGGTGGTATGGTTGGTATCAACGTTGGTATTCCAGTTCCTGTTGGTTTCTTCCCATTCTCAGGACACAAGCAGTCATTCTTCGGTGACCTTCACTGTCTTGGTAAGGATGCATACCGTTTCTTCACAGAATCAAAGTCAGTTACAACACATTGGTTCGACGAAGTTGAAAAGAACAATACTAACGTTTCTACATGGGACGGAACAATCTAATTTGTGTCTTTTTTCCGTAATGCGTCGTTGTTTTCGGCTCGCAGTATACCTGATACAGCTTCGTCTCGACAACATTGCCTTACGAAAAAAATCCTACAAATTAAAGTTTTTCGTGTGCCTTGTCTAACGAAAAATCTCTAAAATTAACCAAAACGCGTAGTGGTAGGCTTCCACGCCTGCACTAATAAAATAAAAGGAGAAATTATTATGCTTAAAATTGGTATTATCGGTGCTGGCCGTATTGGTAAAGTGCACCTTGAATCAATCTCATATCAGGTAAAGGGCGCAGAAGTTGTTGCTATTGCTGACCCATTTATGAATGATGAAACTCGTGCTTTTTGTGAAGGCTTTGGCGTAGAAAAAATCTACACAGATTACACAAAGATTATTGAAGATAAAGATATTGATGCAGTTCTTGTTTGCTCATCAACAGATACTCACGCTCCAATTTCTATTGAAGCAATCAATGCTGGTAAACACGTTTTCTGTGAAAAACCACTTGCAAACACAGTTGATAAGATTCTTGAAATTGCAGATGCTCTCAAAGCTCATCCTGAATGCAAATTCCAGGTAGGTTTCAACCGTCGTTTTGACCATAACTTTGCAGCTGTTCGTAAGGCTTATGACGAAGGCAAAATCGGTGAAGCACAGATTCTTAAAATCACATCTCGTGACCCACAGGCACCACCTGTTGGCTACTGTGCAGCAAGTATCTTCCTTGATATGACAATTCACGATTTCGATATGGCTTGCTTCCTTACAAATAGTGATGTTGAAGAACTTTATGTTTATGCTGATGCTCTTATCAACCCAGGCATTCGTGAATATGGTGATTTCGACACAGCTATTATCTCAATGAAGATGGCTAACGGTGCTCTTGCAGTTATCGACAACTCTCGTCAGGCTATGTATGGTTATGACCAGAGGGCAGAGCTTTTCGGCTCAAAGGGTATGGTTGCAACTGCTAATGATACACTCTCAACTGCAGTTATTGCAGATGCAAACGGTGTAACAGGTGAAAAACCACTCTATTTCTTCCTTGAAAGATATATGGGTTCATTCGCAGAAGAAGTAAGACAGTTCGTTGACTGTTGTGTAAATGATAAGGAAACTCCTGTTGGTATGCACGCAGGCTTACAGTCAGTTAAGATTGCTCTTGCTGCTGAAAAATCAGCAAACGAAGGCAGACCAGTTAAGCTTTCAGAAATTCAGTGATTGTATGGTAGGGCGGGGTCTTGACCCCGCCGAAATTATACATAAGCAAATTCGATAATTGTAGGGGACGTCGACCTCGGCGTCCCGTACGTTGTAATATGAATTGATTGCGGGCTGCCGAGTCGTCAGCCCCTACAAAATCAATTAGATAAGATAAAATAAAAGGAATGAAAAATTATGTCCATAGAAAAAGGCAGAGAATATTTCCGTCAGTTTGGTATGGAAGACCGAGTACAGGAATTTTCTGTTTCAAGTGCAACTGTTGAACTTGCAGCACAGGCTTTAGGTGTTGAAGGTGCAAGAATTGCAAAAACTCTTTCATTTATGGTGGGTGAACAGCCAATTCTTATCCTTATGGCAGGGGATGTCAAGGTTGATAATCCGAAATATAAAGCACAATTTCACACAAAGGCAAAAATGATGTCACCTGACCAACTTGAAGAATTTGTAGGTCATCAGATTGGTGGCGTTTGTCCGTTTGGTATTAAAGATGGTGTAGAAGTTTACCTTGACGAGTCAATGAAACGATTCCAGACTGTTTTCCCTGCAGTAGGAAGCAGTAACAGCGCAATTGAGCTTACAATTCCAGAGCTTGAAAAATACTCAAACTATAAAGAATGGATAGATGTATCCAAACCAATTGAATAACTTATTGTAGGGCGGGGTCTTGACCCCGCCGTTTTTTTGCACAAATTGGAGTTTAGCGGGATAATAATTCGTAATTTCGGAACTGCGTTGAGATTGTAAATCCCCCCCTTCCGTCACTCGCTTTGCTCGTGCCACCTTAATTCTCACCTGTCGGTTCGGTCGGTGCTTCTGCTTCGCAGAGGTGTCCACCGGACACCCGCACCCGTGCCTGCCCGACAGTTTATGTTTTATTTGCGGTCGGGCACAGAGACCCGACCCTACATTCCAATCATATTGGTTTTATTTTATAATCGCAACGCAGATACTCGCCTGCCGGCTCAAACAGTGCTTCTGCTTCGCAGAGGTGTCCACCGG
>JAZQUC010000098.1:0-1904 GCA_045631075.1 Candidatus Fimenecus sp.
TGTCCAAGCACGAACTTCAGGCTGACCTGCTGTGAGATATGAAATAAGACC
The DNA here is from genome assembly GCA_045631075.1 of Candidatus Fimenecus sp. Classification (GTDB taxonomy): domain Bacteria; phylum Bacillota; class Clostridia; order Oscillospirales; family Acutalibacteraceae; genus Fimenecus. The sequence goes on from JAZQUC010000098.1 coordinate 52, forward strand.
TAAAAGGTTGTATGAACGCTGAATAAGAAGGTCAAGACCACCCTGTTCAATACCTAAATCAGCAAGGAACATTTCCTTTTCTTCCTTGTCGAGTTCAGCAATCTGTGCTTCAAGTTCAGCACAAATCGGAAGAGTTTCAGCACCTTCTGCTGCTGCAAGAGCGCAAACTGCATTGTAACGAGCGTTATCACGAATATCATTTGCGAAATCTTCTTCACTCATATTACAAGCGTAGATAATTGGCTTTGATGAAAGGAGTGCAACATCATTGAGAAATTCCTTTTCTTCGTCATCAGCTTCAACTGCACGGGCATTAACACCGTTTTCAAGCTCACCACGAAGACGCTTTAAGAAATCGAGTTCCTTCTGAAGTGATTTGTCACCCTTCAAATCTTTTTCAACCTTTGTGATTCTTCTGTCAAGAATTTCAACGTCAGAAAGAATAAGTTCAAGGTTAATTGTTTCAATGTCACGCTGTGGGTCAATACTTCCTTCAACATGGATAATATCGTCGTTATCAAAGCAACGCACAACATGGATAATAGCATCAACTTCACGGATATGTGAAAGGAATTTGTTACCAAGACCTTCACCCTTTGATGCACCCTTTACAAGACCTGCAATATCAACGAATTCAATTGTAGCAGGAGTGATTTTTGCAGGGTTATACATTTCTGCAAGCTTATCAATTCTGTAATCAGGCACTGCAACAACACCAACATTAGGCTCGATTGTACAGAAAGCATAGTTTGCAGACTGTGCACCTGCATTTGTGATTGCATTGAAAAGCGTACTTTTACCAACATTAGGTAAACCAACAATACCAAGTTTCATTTTATTATCATCCTTAATATAATATAAATTTCCAAAAAAGTATTATACACTATTGCAGGAGATTTTTCAATAGTGTATAATTTAATTAAATGTAGGGGTCGGCGTCCTCGACGACCCGAACCAAATTTGTATTTAACCCGACAACGGGACGTCGGGGACGCCGTCCCCTACGAATTGGTGATTTTATGGAACAATTTGCAAGAACTGAAAGATTAATTGGCAAGGACAATCTCCTAAAACTAAAAAACAAAAATATTATTATATTTGGTCTTGGTGGCGTAGGGTCTTATGTCGCGGAGGCTTTGGCTCGTTGTGGTATCGGCAAAATGACCGTTGTTGACAAGGATACAGTTGACATTACAAATATAAATCGTCAGCTTTATGCACTTCATTCAACTGTGGGTAAAAACAAGGCTGATGTGGCAAAAGAGCGAATTCTTGACATCAATCCTGAATGTGAAGTAACTCCTATCGTTAAAATGTATCTGCCTGAAAATGCAGACGAGTTCAATTTGTCACAATACGATTATATTATAGATGCCATTGACAATGTGACTGCAAAAATTGACCTTGCAATAAAATCACAGGAATTGCATATACCTATTATATCATCTATGGGCACAGGTAATAAACTTGACCCTACTGCATTCAAAATCGCTGACATTTACAAGACCGACACTTGTCCCCTTTGCAGGGTAATGAGACGAGAGCTGAAAAATCGTGGTGTCAAAAAATTAAAAGTTCTTTATTCAAGTGAAATTCCAAAAAATGATGGTGAACGCACACCCGCAAGCATCAGTTTTGTCCCAAGCACAGCAGGACTTATTATTGCAGGCACAGTAATAACAGATTTAATGAATGAGTAATCATAAATTGGAAGTTTATAGGGATGAGTGCAGAACGCAAAGTGCAGAGTGCAGAACGTCGGGTCTGCGACGCGATTATATAACAAAACCAATATGGTTATATATGTAGGGGTCGCTGCCCACAGCGACCCGTTGTAGTTTGAATGTACATTT
>JAZQUC010000099.1:0-2377 GCA_045631075.1 Candidatus Fimenecus sp.
AAAGGAATGTTTTCGTCATAATCATGAACAAAACTGTCCTGTTTTATTTCATAAAATTCTACTGCACCGTTTTTAAGTTTCATAATTCATCACCCTATTGCAATTTTAAAACAGATTGGCAAATCGTTTTCGAATTCGCCGTTTACTTCGATTGTAAGTGCCTTGTCATCTCTTGTGTAGTTGATTTTTTCGTTACTACCGAGAAGTTCAACACCTTCAATAAGATAATCGTGAGGATTGTGTGTACGAAGAGTTTCGATTACCACAGTATTTGACGGACGCATCTGGAATACATAAAGATATCCGTTTTTATATGTAAATCTGAAATCCTCATTTGTGAATTTCTTTTCGTCACCGTCTTTGAAGAAACCTGCTTCTGCGTTAACTGTACCTTCACCGAATTGTTTCCAGAATGTTGTGCCGTAAATTGCTTCACCATTAGTTTCGAGCCATTCACCCATTGTAAGGAGCACTTCAGTTTCTTCGTCAGTAATAGTACCGTCAGGCTTTGGACCGATACTTATAAGAAGGTTACCGTTCTTTGAAACAATGTCAACAAGGTCACATATAACCTGTCTTGCACTCTTGTATTCATTATCCTTTCTGTAACCCCATGAGCATTTGCCGATTGCAGTATCAGTCTGCCAATAGAGTGGGGAAATACCTGTCAAAGCACCACGCTCAACATCAAATGTGGCAACAGTAGGCGGAAATGCCTCGTGCTTATAGTTGATTGTAACTTCCTTGCCCCATTCTTCTGCACGATTGTAGTAGTATGCACAGAGCTTTTTAAGGTAAGGCTTGAATGAATGGTTGTGAATCCACCAGTCAAAATAAAGAACGGACGGCTGATATTTGTCAACAAGCTCACAAGTACGAACAAGCCAGTCTTCGAGCCATTCCTTACTTGCACCGATTGAATGAGCATTTTCAGTTGTTTCACCAAGATGGTGTGAGTCCCATTCCTCACAAAAAACCGCAGGACCATAAAAATCGCGATAATTATCGTCGTTAACATCACTGTCAAAGGTTCTGCCAAGATTCATAAAGAAATAATGCTCTGCACGATGAGTTGAAGCACACATTGTAAGACCCTGTTTTTCACATTCAGCCTTCAATTCACCAACAACATCTCGACAAGGTCCCATTTTTGTTGAATTCCAATGATTGAATTCTGTGTCGTACATTGCAAAACCGTCATGATGCTCAGCAACAGGCATAACATATTTTATACCTGCCTTTTTGAAAAGAGAAACCCACTTTGAGGCATCAAATTTTTCAGCCTTGAACATTGGAATAAAGTCTTTATAGCCGAAAACATTATGTTCACCGTATGTTTTTCTGTGATGTTCAAATTCACGGACATTTTTATCGTACATGCTTCGTGAATACCATTCACTGCCGAAAGCAGGTACGGAATAAATACCCCAATGGATAAAAATACCTAATTTGTCGTGCATATACCATTCAGGTACCTTGTGGTGAGCAAGAGATGCCCAGTCAGCCTTGAATTTTCCTTTTTCATTAACTTCATCAATAAGATTTAAGTATTCATTTGTTGTCATTTTAATCACCCGAAACAATTATACAGTAAACATTCTGAAAATGCACTATTTTTTATAAAAAATTAATTGAGAAAATTAAAATCTTCTTGTGGTGTTATCAATCAACAGTAAATAAATAATCATTATTTTTTTATGTGTTGATAATTGAAAAAAGTATGTTCTTATTCTGTTAAAATATTGTCAATATACACCTATTTCTATTGACAAAATATACAATAAAAATGTATAATTATTTTGTATGAAATTATATTAAGATGGGGGTATTCCTATGCAGAAAAAGACCGTTGCTCTTACAGGCTCATCAGGTACTATGGGATGGGCTGGTTTTAAAGAGCTTTACGCAAAAAAAGATAAGTTCAACATTGTTGTCCTTAACCGTGACAGTAAGAAAAACCGTGAAAAGTTTGCAGCTTATGAAAATGACCCTGCTGTTAAGCTTGTTTGGGGTGACCTTACAAATTACGAAGACGTTCTCGAAATGGTAAATGGTGCTGACTACGTTCTTCATGTTGGTGGTATGGTTTCTCCTGCTGCTGACTATTATCCTGTAAAGACACAGAAGACAAATGTTGCTGCTGCTCAGAACATTGTTAACGCTGTTAAGGCACAGCCAAATCCTGATGCAGTTAAAGTTGGTTACATAGCTACAGGTGCCGTAACAGGTGACAGAGATGCTCCTGTTCATTGGGCAAGAACTGGTGACCCTATTAAAATCAGTGTTTATGACCACTATGCAATCAGTAAGGTAAAGGCAGAAGCTGTTTTTGCTGAATCAGGTCTTAAATATTGGGTATCACTTCGTCAGTCAGGTA
>JAZQUC010000100.1:0-2498 GCA_045631075.1 Candidatus Fimenecus sp.
TCTTGCAAAGGAAAGACCTGATATGAAGCTTACTGAAAAGCATCCATATATCAGAAGCCGTATTGACCAGGAAAATGTTGCATTCTCATTTGCTGATGAAAACTTTGATGTATCAGTTCTTGAACTTCCATACATTTTCGGTACACAGCCAGGCAGAAAGCCTGTTTGGGTTATCCTTATTGAACAGATTAAGAGAATGGATAAGCTTCCATTCACAATGTACCCAGGTGGCGGTACAGCAATGCTTACAGTTCGTCAGGTTGGCGAAGTAATCGTTGGTGCTGCTGAAAAATCAAAGGGCGCAAAGGCATGGCCTATCAGTATGTATAACCTTACTTGGAAAGAATTCCTTAAGATTGTTTACGCTGCTCGTGGTATGGGTGAAAACAGAAAGATTATCTCTGTTGCTCCTTGGATGATGCGTATGGGTCTTGGTGGTGTTAAGAAGGAATACGCTGAAAAGGGTATTGAAAGTGGTATTGATGTTGACGGACTTGCAGATATTATGGATGTAAATCTTTTCATCCCTGATAGCTATTCAAGAGAACTTGGTGCAACTGACGACGATATCAAGGCTGCAATTTTCGATTCAATCAAGGTTTCACAGGCTGCTTACGAAGGAAAAGTTAAGCTCCTTGAAATGAAAGGCGAATAAAAGCAAAATTAAAGAGGTAGTTCCTTGTGAACTACCTCTATTTTTTTATGTTTAAGATTTTAAAATTCCATTTCGCCATACCACTGGTCACACATACCGTCACAGTACTCACCGACAATCATATCGCCCTTGTATGAATCAGGAACAACAACATTTCCGCAAGTTTTACATGTTTCAGATTCACTATTGTTGTTTGTTGATGGCTCAGTCTTGTTTGTTGATGCTTCAGGAGTCTGTGGTTCAGTTGACTGTGGCTCATTATTTTTATCTGTTGAATTTTCTTCCTTTTGAGCATCTTCAGTAACGTCATCAGAAGCATTTTCATCAGTTGAACCTACATTTTCTGTTGTAGGATTAGTTGTTGTGGTTGTATCATCATCCTTGTTACAGCTTGTAATCATAACAGCAGAAACAATTAAGAGCATAACAGCAACAAGAATTGCAATAATCTTTTTATTCATAAATAATCACTCCTTAATAAGTTTAATCAATTATATCACATTTTTTATATTTTTACAAGAAAAAGGACTTACCAATCGGCAAGTCCTTAAATTTTTATTTAATTGTTGGATTGTCAGGAATTTCCTGAACACCAAATTCTGCTTTAAGTGCTTTGTATTCCTTTGCTGTAATGGTAACAACTGAACCGTGACGAGGCTTTAAGTGGTCCATAGCAGTAATGTCACGATTAACACGCTTAAAGCTTTCAAAGTCATTTGTTTGCTGTGTATAGAAATGACCTGTGCCGTATTCGTCCATAATCATAACCCAGGAGTCAGTGCCGTTAATGTTGTACATTGTGCTACCTTCAACACCGTGACCACCAAGAGATACGATTACAGGGTCTTCTGTGTCATAAGGTCCTGTAAGACTCTTTGACTTAACATAAGCAATCTGCTGTGTTTCGTCATACTTGAAGTAAAGATAGTAATAACCGTTATCTTCGTTGTAAACGATATCAGCATCAATACACTGAATGCCTTCTTCCCAACGGCCATAAAGTGGTTTTGGTTCAGTTTCAAATGTCTTGAAATCCTTTGTGTATGCGTAATAGTGACCTGCAATATCGTTTTCAAAAGTTGAATGTGCCCAGTAAACCATATACATTTCTACCTGAGGGTCCCATATTGCCTGTGGTGCCCAAGCACGATTTGTGTTTGCGAATTCACCACCAAGGTCACGGATATCAATAACAGTTTCGTCAGTCCAGTTAATAAGGTCTTCTGATTTCCAAGTAACGAGAGCGTGGTTTGATGTCCAACCAAGATTTGCGTCCATATCAGTTGCAATAATATAATAGCAACCGTCCTGACCTTTAAGAATATAAGGGTCACGACAACAGCCTGTGCCAAGATTTTGCTCAATTATAGGCTTGTTATCATTAAGAGCCTGGAATCTGTATCCGTCAGAGCTTATTGCCATATTGATTCTCTGTTCTTCAGCAGAATTTCCTGTGAAGTAAACGAAAAGATAAGCATCTTTTTTTGATAATGCAGGGTATGCATAATCATTAAAAAGGAAGTTGAAAAGATTGAATGCCACCATAACGATAGCAGTAATATAACGCACAACAGCTAACATATATCATTCTCCTTTGTTCTGTTTCGTATATTGTAGCAAAAACAAGTAACAATGTAAAGAAAAAAGTAATCCTTCGTTTATATTAAGAACGCCTTGAATAAATTGGAAGTTTATCGGGATGATATGAAATTAAAATAAACCACAAATGTAGGGGTCGCTGCCCACAGCGACCCGCAGTAAGTGGACGGTAAACTTTAGAGCGGGACGATGAAGGCATCGTCCCCTACAATATTATTAATTTGATTGTAATGTAGGGGCGATT
>JAZQUC010000101.1:0-6733 GCA_045631075.1 Candidatus Fimenecus sp.
CAATGGCACAGCTTAAGGAATGGACAAACGATGTTTACGAAGGACTTAAGAAGAACGGTAGAAGTAAGGTTTCAATTCCTACTGTATTTACAGCTCCTCCTGCAGTTTGTGATGCATTCAAAAACACAGATGATTATGCAAAACTTCAGTCAACAGGTGTAGTTCTCAGCTACATTTGTCCTCTTATGTATATGAATAACCCACTTGCAAAGAAAATGCCTGTTATCACAAACTCAAACAAGCTTCGTACATATACAACTTCACGTTATTATACAAGTGAAGAAATTCTTGATATCATTACAAAGGAGGCAAAATAAAATGAAAACATTTAAAGGTCGTCCTGTAGTACCGGGCAAAGCAACAGCAACAGCTCTTGTTTCACAAGGAGGTTTCAATACTCTTGCTTCTTTTCAGGGTGCTCTTCAGTTCGGTGACAAACAGGCAAAATGTGGTGACCAGAACAACACAGATATTTATGAAAAACCAATGGTAGGAACAGCACTTTGTCTTCCACAGACAATCGGTTCAACAACAGGTGGTCTTGTTCTTTACTGTGCAAAGGTTATGGAACGTTGTCCTGCTTGTATGCTTTTCTCTGAGCATATTGACTCACTTGCAGCAGCAGGTGCTATTATTGGTTCAGTTTGGACAGATACTCCAATGCCAACAGTTGACTGTCTTGGTGAAGAATTCTTAAACACTGTTAAAACAGGTGACAAAATCACAGTTTACGAAGACGGAACAGTTACTATTGAATAATTAGAAATTCTTTATGGGGTTATCGATGTGATGACCCCATATTTTTTATAAAAATACTTGATTTTGTTAAAAATATTTTATATAATACTAAACTGTTGACACGGAGAGTTGTCCGAGCTGGTCGAAGGAGCACGATTGGAAATCGTGTAAACTGCTAAAACGGTTTCGAGGGTTCGAATCCCTTGCTCTCCGCCAAAATTATAGGACACCACCAGCTTCAATGGTGAGTGTCCATTTTATATTTTAAGGGGTATTTTATGTTTGAGCAATTTATTAACACCATTAACGATGCTTTATATAGCTATGTTTTAATTATTATTCTCGTTTTAGCTGGTTTATATTTCACATTTAGAACAAAATTTGTTCAGTTCAGATTGTTAAAGGAACAATTTCATGCTGTTATGGAAAAGCCAAAGGATGGAGAAGGTGTTTCATCATTTCAGGCACTTATGGTTTCAACTGCTTCTCGTGTAGGTACAGGTAATATTATCGGTGTTTCAACTGCGCTTTGTCTTGGTGGTTTTGGTTCTGTATTCTGGATGTGGGTTATTGCTATTATTGGTAGTGCATCAGCGTTTGTTGAGAGTACACTTGCCCAGATTTATAAGCGTAAAGGTGATGATGGTAGCTACGGTGGACCTGCTTACTATATTGAAGGAGCATTACACAATAAACCATTAGCAATTATTTTCTCAATTCTTTTAATTGTGACTTATGGTTTTGGATTTAATATGTTGGCGTCATATAATTTGCAGTCAACTTTTTCATCATATTCTTTTTATAATGCTGAAAAAACACCTTGGATAATAGGTCTTATTGTTGCTGTTGTAGTTGGTTATTGTCTTTTCGGTGGTGGAAAAAGAGTTCTTAAAGTTACAAGTACACTTGTTCCTTTTATGGGTGTTGCATATATTCTTATTGCAATTATAATTGTGTTTATGAATATTGGTCTTTTACCTGATATTTTTAAAACTATATTTACTGAAGCATTTAATTTTAAAGCAATTTTCGGTGGTTTTAGCGGTTCTTGTGTAATATATGGTATCAAACGTGGTCTTTTCAGTAACGAAGCAGGTGTCGGTTCAGCACCTAATGCATCTGCGTCAGCTGAAGTTAATCATCCTGTTAAACAAGGTCTTGTACAGGTGCTTTCAGTATTTATTGACACTATTTTGATATGCTCAGCAACTGCATTTATGTGTATGAGTTCAGGTATTGAGCCAAATGCTGAACTTTCAGGTGCACCTTATGTGCAGATTGCTCTAACAAAGACTCTTGGTGAGTTTGGACCGATTTTCATTACTATTGCAATGATTTTATTTGCATTTACAACACTTATCGGTAATCTCTACTACGTTGATAAATGTATTTTCCATATCTTTGGTAAGAAACCTGGTAAAGCATTTATGAGCATCTATTATGTTGTTGCTTCTGCAGTAATATTCATTGGTGCAGGACTTAGTGCAGACTTGCTCTGGGGTATTGCTGACGTTACAATGGGTGCAATGACAATAATAAATATGCCTGTTATTCTTTTCCTTGGTAAATATGTTTACAGAGCCTTAAAGGACTATGAAGCTCAACGAAAAGCAGGAAATGAACCTGTATTTAAAGCAAAAAATATTGACTTACCTGATAAAACAGATTACTGGAATTAAAAGAATTTTCACCCTTTGCATATTATGTAAAGGGTGATTTTTATGCGTAGCTTTGAATATAACAGAGATAATACTGTTGAATATGCAAAAAAATGGGCATTGTCACGAAATCCAAGATATTTTGATTTTCACGGAATAGGTGGGGACTGCACAAATTTTGCATCACAATGTATTTATGCAGGTGCAGGAGTAATGAATTATACAAGAGATTACGGCTGGTATTACATTTCTCCTGATGACCGTGCTCCGGCATGGTCAGGTGTTGAGTATTTATATAGATTTCTAACAACAAACGAGAGTGTAGGACCTGTTGGCAGAGATGCTGATTTAAATGAAATTCAACTTGGTGATATAATTTTTTTAAGCAATGGACAAAGGCTATATCATACACTTGTTGTAACAGGGTTTGATAACAACGGTGAAATTTTAATATGTGCTCATACAAATGATTCATATATGCGCCGACTTGATAGTTATCATTTCTATTCAACTTTTCCTGTTCATATTGAAAAAGTTAATACTTGGTAAATTTAAAAGGATTGGAATTAAATTCCAATCCTTTTTCGCTATATCTGTTCTAATATATATTGTTTAACATCTTCTAATTTGCTTTCTTTCCATTTACCTTCTTCAGCTTTTTCAGCCAAAGGACAGATAATATAGAAATCAAGTGTTTCACCAGGAACACGACCTGTTCTTAAGGGTTCGGCAAAGTGTTCCTTCCATTTTTCTTCACTTGCACCTTTGAATTCTTCAGGCTTTAAATATGTCATTTGACGTTTTGTTGCTGAAATAAGCATTTTAGCCGATAATGGTGCTAAAAGATTATATTCATCTTCCTGTACATCAATAAAAATTCGTGGAAGCTCGTATTTAACTATTCTTTCTTCACCACGAACGATTTTAAGTCCCATAGGCTCATAAGTAAACTCATTTTCTGTAAAATTTAATTTAACAATTAAGCCGATATCAGTATTAAACTGTGAGCGTTGATAGTCGGTATCAAAAATAAAATTACCAAGTGAATAGAAAATGATTTTATCACCGACTGTTTCATAATTCATAGGAACGTGTGGATGATGTGCGACAACAATATCAGCACCCATTTCCAAATACTTATGATATCTTTCACGAGTGTATGGAGAGGGTAGTGGAGTAAATTCTTCACCTGCGTGAGCAACAACAATGCACCAACGACAAATCTTTTTAATATCATCAATTGACTTTTGAATTTCGTCAAGGTTGCTCCAACTGTAACAACCAGGCTTATCCACATCAGCCTTACGACATGCACGCTGATATCCTACACCAAACATACCGATTCCACCTGCTTCATTAAGAATAACAGGTTTTCTTGCTTCGTCAATGTTCATTCCTGCACCAATGGTCTGCACATTATTTTCTTTAGCGATTTTTAATGTGCTCTCAATACCATAAGGGCCAGCATCCATAATATGATTATTGCAGATATTCCAAATATCCGATTTCATGTTGTTAAGAACTTTGACTGCTTTGGGATCAATAGTATGTAACAACTGTTGAACACCACTTTGTGTAGTATTGGTTTCTGCAACGGCAACAGGACCTTCAACATTGGTGATAACATGGTCAGCACTGTGAAGAAAGTCAAGAATTTCTTGTGATATTAAGTTTTCATCATCCCATTTACCGTACATATATCGGTCAAAACCAATGTCACCGGTAAAAACTAATGAAGTAGATTTTTTCATAGAAATAAACCTTTCGAATAAAGTTTATTTTATTATATCACCTAAAAATATTCATTTCAAGTAGTGTCATTCTGAAAAACACTCGCGTAGGGACAGACATCCTTGTTTGTCCGTGTTTGATAATATCCAAAACTATGTTATTTGTTATTGAAAGTGTACCAACTGCGTAGTGTCAGGCTTTCACGCCTGCATTATGTCAAATTATAATTTATCGGCGAGTTCGAATTTTATATGTAATCGGTAGGGCGTGGTCTTGACCCCGCCGTAGTTAGTTTATATGTTACCTTTCTTGTAGGGGACGATGTCCTAATCGTCCCGTGTTTGTTTTATTATAAACTGATTACGGGCGGATGATGGGCATCTGCCTCTACTTTTTTGTAAAAAAATAACAGTCCCGACAAAAGTCGAAACTGCTATTTTAGAGAGTATTCAGTTTACTGGTTAACTTTTCACTATTACTTCTTACTTTCCAAAAATCGTTTCTAAATTTTAGTGAAGAGTGAATAGTGAAGAAGTAATAAGTAAAATCGACAGTCTCCCGATAAAGACTGTCGATTTTTGGTGCGGGTAGCAGGGGTCGAATGTCTGCTACGCCTTGCATCCATCTCGCTCGTTGACCCAAATTCTCACGAATTTCGGTACCCGCCTCACGACTTTTTGCTAAAAATGATGCACAGCATCATTTTTAGCAAAAACCTTCTCAGGTTCGACCACCAGCATTAAAAAAATAACCCCAACAGATGTTGGAGTTATTTTTCTGGTGCGGGTAGCAGGGGTCGAACCTGTACACCTCTCGGCACAAGATCCTAAATCTTGCGTGTCTGCCAATTCCACCATACCCGCAAATTTATTTATAATTATAACAAATAAATTTCAAAAATCAATAGACAAAACCTTGTTTTTATTATAAAATAGATACAATTATATTGCTGTAAAAGGCTTTTGTTGTATTTGGAGGTAAAAATTATGGGATTTTTAAAAACTCGTTGGACAGATTCAATTGACAGAAATAATCCGTTGCCTGAATATCCTCGTCCACAGATGGAACGAGAAAACTGGATGTCGATGAATGGTGTTTATGATTACGCTATTGTTGACAAATCAGTTAAGTGGGTTGACAATTTCGACGGTGAAATCGTTGTTCCTTTTGCTGTTGAATGTATGCTTTCAGGTGTTGAAAAACCTTTAAAGCCTGACCAGAAACTCTGGTATAAAAAGATATTTACAATTCCTGAAAATATGAAGGGTAAAAATATTTTACTCAACTTTGCTGCTGTTGACTGGGAATGCAATGTTTATGTTAATAAAGAACTTGCAGGAAGTCACAGAGGTGGTTATGCAACATTCTCAATTGATATCACAAGATTACTTAAAGATGGTGAAAATGAGCTTGTTGTAAGTGTTTATGACCCTACGGAAAATGGTTGGCAACAGAGAGGTAAACAGGTTAACGATACTCACGGCTTCTGGTATGTTGCAACATCAGGTATCTGGCAGAGTGTGTGGCTTGAAGCAGTTAATACTTCTCACATTACAAAGCTTCGTATGACTCCTGACATTGATAATAAAGAACTTGCATTCAAGACATTTGCAAACGACGACAATTGTCAAGTTAAGGTGACTGTTTTTGACGGTGAAGCTGTAGTATCTGAAAATACAATTTCAATGGATGATGTTATCAAGTTTGATGATATGAAACTTTGGTCACCTGAAGACCCATTCCTTTATGACCTTAAGGTTGAGCTTGTTAAAGATGGTGAAACTGTTGATACAGTTAAGAGCTATATCGGTATGCGTAAGTTCTCAATGGGAAAAGACGAAAAAGGTTATCCAAGATTTTTACTTAATAACAAGCCTTATTTCCAGAGAGGTCTTCTTGACCAGGGTTATTGGTCAGACGGTGGTATGACTCCTCCAACAGATGAAGCAATGATTTATGATATTGCTACAATGAAACGTTTAGGATTTAATATGCTTCGTAAACACATTAAGGTTGAACTTGACCGTTGGTATTATCATTGTGACCGTCTTGGTATGCTTGTATGGCAAGACATGGTAAGTGGTGGCGAATATATTGGTCAGTTACTTGCAGGTGCACTTCCACTTTTTGCTATTCATGTTAAGGATGATAAATATAAGGCATTTAAGCGTGGCGAACAGTTGTGGCGTGATGAGTTTGAACGTGAACTTAATGAAATGCTTAATCAGCTTTATAACCACACATGTATTTCTTGCTGGGTTCCATTTAATGAAGGTTGGGGACAATTTGATTCTGTAAGAATTGCTAATGAAGTTAAGCAGTTTGACCCATCTCGTGTTGTTGACCATGCAAGTGGTTGGCACGACCAGGGTGCTGGTGACTTCAACAGTATGCACAGATATATTGCACCAATTAACCCTCGTAGAAATGACGGCAGAATTTTTGCTATTACTGAATTTGGTGGATACAGCCATATTGACAGAGGCCACACATGGGATGAATCAAAGAGTTTTGGATATATGATGTATAAGTCAAAAGATAGTTTGTCAAAGGCATACAAGCGACTCCATGAAACTCAAGTTATTCCACTTGTAAAAAAGGGCCTT
>JAZQUC010000102.1:0-16131 GCA_045631075.1 Candidatus Fimenecus sp.
TATTCTGCAAAACGACTTTACATAGACCAACCGGACCGTTGGGCATTCTATATTTGGGATAAACTTGAGCATATCCCTAACCCAACAATTGAAGATAAAATCAATCTTCTTAAGGGTGATTCACCTTACGGAAAATGCATATACAAATGTGACAACGATGTAGTTGACCATCAGTCTGTGCTTGTAAATTTCGCAAACGGTGCAACAGGTACTCACAATATGGTTGGTGGCTCATCAATGTCACTTCGCAGAATACATATTGTCGGCACTCTTGGTGAAATTTACGGCAACTTTGAAGAAGCAAAGTTCTATGTTTCAAAGATACATCCGACAAAAACCGATGAAAAGATTGTTGAAGAGGTTGACCTTAAACTTACAGGTGATATGGTTGGTGCTTACGGCGGTCACGGTGGCGGTGACGAAAGACTTGCAGAAGATTTTGTGTCATTCGTTCGTGGTGAAAAGCCAAGTCTTGCTTGCACTTCAATTTTCGATTCAGTTGCAGGTCACCTTTGTGTTTATCTCGCTGATAAATCAAGAGAAAATGGTGGTATGCCACAGGAAGTAATATTTTAAATATTTGCAAACAATTAAAGGCAGTCAGTTGACTGCCTTTAATTGTTTATAATTCATTTGTTAACCATAAATAAATACCCATTACAATTATTCCTACTCTTCTTATAATTCGCAAAACAATATCGGATTGATTAAAAGAAAGTAATTGTAATACGAGTGAAATTGCAAGTACCACAGTTAATATAAGCCATAAAATAATTCTTTGTTTTGATGTCTTGTTTTTCCTGTAACTATAAATTGCGATTATTGAGCCTAATAAAATACTGACTATAGCAATTATTCTTCCCCACAAAGTTGATAATGTAAACAATGAAAATACTTGAATTAAAGAGATAACGATAATAGGTATTTCAGATTTATTTATTCTCCCCATAATATCACTCCTATTTTTTATCTTCAATTTATCATATCAATAATAAATTGTCAACAACATCAGAACAATGTGAGCGTCATCCACTTTTATCTTTTATCTATTAAATATTATCTATTATCTGAAAACACGGGCTGCCGAGTCGTCAGCCCCTACAATATAATTAAATTGGTTGGATGCAGGCGTGGAAGCCTGCCACTACGCGATTATTGTGTCATCAAAAATGCAGACCCCTAAAAAAATAAGATTTGCATTTTTTGAATGAATGGTGTATAGTAGATACATTATTTTTCTTTAAGCGAGGAATTGTTATGCAAAAGGAAAATTTATCACAGCGTACTGCTGAGACACTCAAAAAGATGATTGTTGAAGAGCATAAATACAAATATGGTGAAAAGTTACCTAATGAAAATGAACTTTCACAAGAATTAGGAATCAGCCGTACAACGCTTCGTGAAGCAATAAGAACGCTTATTTCGATTGGTATTCTTGTTGTTAAGCGTGGTAAGGGTACTTATGTTTCTGAAGAAATCGACCAGTATGCACAAGAGATTGATATAAGTGATTTTACAAAAAATCAGGTTACTTTGCGTGATTTATATGAAGCTCGTTTGATTTTTGAACCTGAGGCTGCAGCGCTTGCTTGCAAACGTGCTACTGATGAAGAAATTGAAGAGATTCTTCGTCTTGGTGAAATTTGTCAGGCTGAGCTTAAAAATGACCCTAGAGGTGACAAACGAATTGAGTCAGAAAGTGCCTTCCACGGTGCGATACTTAAAGCTTCTCACAACGAATTTCTTGGTCACTTCTTCCCTATTCTTTCAAATACAGTTCGTAAGACTATTGAAATGAACTATAACCTTGAAACAATTGCAGAAGAAGCATACAAGGACCATATTATGATTATGAATTTCCTTAAAAACAGGGATTCAGTTGGTGTTAAAAGTGCGATTACAATTCATTTGCATCACGCAGTAATTAACGAACAAATATCTTTTGACTAATTTTTTAAAAAAAGGTATTGACAAAACAAAATTATCATATATAATATGTTGTATGACAACGCAAACAAGATGTCAAACAACTCAAAAATATTTATTTATAGGGGATTAAAACTATGTCACAGAGAATGTTTTATCAAGAAGATTGTAATTTAGGATTATTGGACGGCAAGACTATTGCAGTTATCGGTTACGGTAGCCAGGGTCACGCTCATGCTCTTAATGCAAAGGAATCAGGCTGTAATGTTATCATCGGTCTTTACGAAGGCAGTAAATCATGGGCAAAGGCTGAAAAGCAGGGCTTCCAGGTTTTCACAGCTGCTGAAGCTGCAAAGAAAGCTGACATCATTATGATTCTTATCAACGACGAATTACAGGCTGATATGTATAAGAAAGATATCGAACCAAACCTTAAAGAGGGCGATATGCTTATGTTCGCTCACGGTTTCAACGTTCATTTCGGTTGTATCACTCCTCCATCATTCGTTGACGTTACTATGATTGCTCCAAAGGGACCTGGTCATACAGTTCGTTCAGAATATCAGGCAGGTAAGGGTGTTCCTTGTCTTGTTGCTGTTCATCAGGATGCAACAGGTAAGGCTCTTGACAAGGCTCTTGCTTATGCGCTTGCTATCGGTGGTGCTCGTGCAGGTGTTCTTGAGACAGACTTCAGAACAGAAACAGAAACAGACCTTTTCGGTGAACAGGCAGTTCTTTGCGGTGGTGTTTGTGCTCTTATGCAGGCTGGTTTCGAAACACTTTGCGAAGCTGGTTACGACCCAAGAAACGCTTACTTTGAATGTATCCACGAAATGAAGCTTATCGTTGACCTTATTTACCAGAGTGGTTTTGCAGGTATGAGATATTCAATTTCAAATACTGCTGAATATGGTGACTACATCACAGGTCCAAAAATCATTACTGATGAAACAAAGAAGGCTATGAAGAAAGTTCTTTCAGACATTCAGGACGGTTCATTCGCTAAGGAATTCCTTCTCGATATGTCAAACGCAGGTCGTCAGGTACACTTCAAAGCTATGAGAAAGCTTGCTGCTGAACATCCAGCAGAACAGGTTGGTGAAGAAGTTAGAAAGCTTTACAGCTGGAATAACGAAGAAGATAAGTTCATCAACAACTAATTTGTTATATAAAATATTTAAGAGTACGGAATTTGATTTCCGTACTCTTTTTTCATGAGATTCTTCGCTACACTCAGAATAACCTGTAATTTGTAGGGGCTGCCGACCTCGGCAGCCCGAAACAAGTGTACAGATAATCCAACAACGGGTCGTCGGGGACGCCAACCCCTACGAATTGTTCATCCCGACAAATTATAATTTGAGTGTTATAAGAAAAACGGCGGGGTCAAGACCCCGCCCTACCGTTTGTAATTGTTTATTTTCTGTTTTCGCATTGGAGTGGGCAAGTTGCGCAGTCACCCATCATAATGTCGTTAACTGTTTTTCCTGCAGGAATCATTGGAAGAACTCTTTCGTCCTTATCAATTGCACATTCAATCCATACAGGGCCAGTTGCTTTAAGTGCTTTTTCGAAAGCATCTTTGAATTCTGCGATTGTAGATGCGTAATAGCCTGTTGCACCAAATGCTTCTGCAAGCTTTACGAAGTTTGTCTTACGGTGTGGGTCAGTTTCAGAGAAACGCTTACCATAGAAACAACGCTGCCACTGACGAACCATACCAAGAACTGTATTATTCATAATAACTGTAATAACAGGAAGATTGTAGCTTACTGCTGTACATCCTTCGTTAAGGTTCATGTGGAATGAACCATCACCTGTAATATGTACAACCTTTTTACTGTCACCGAGAGCAGCCTTTGCACCGATTGCAGCACCGTAGCCATAAACCATTGTACCAAGACCACCACTTGTAAGGAAGCCTCTTGGATTAATATGGTGAACATACTGTGCAGCCCACATCTGGTGCTGACCAACATCAGTTACAACAACTGTGTCTTCCCCTGCCATATCGCAGATTGCACCGATTAACTGATGTGGAAGAATCTGTGAATCGTCATCCTGTGGCTTATAGTCAACAGCTTTATAAACATCAAGCATTTTAATCCATTCTACTCTTTCCTGTTTTTCAACAAGTGGTAAAAGTGCTTCAAGGACTTTTTTAACATCTCCAATTACATAATGGTCAACAGCAACATTTTTATTGATTTCACTAAGGTCAATATCAATCTGAATAATTGTTGCTTTCTTTGCAAAGTCATTTGTATCAAGCGCAACACGGTCAGAGAAACGAGTACCAACTGCAATAAGCACGTCAGCATCGTCAACTGCTTTGTTAGTTACATAACCGCCATGCATACCGAGAAGACCAAGGTTAAGTGGGTTGTTATAGCCGATAACACCTGCTGCCATAAGAGTATGGCAAGATGGAATGTTTGCTTTTTCAACAAGCTCAAGTGCTTCTTCTGATGCATTTGATGAAACAACACCACCGCCAAACATTATAACAGGCTTTTTAGCATTGTTGATAATGTCAGCAATCTTCTTAAGCTCGTCCATATCAACAACAGTATCGTCAATGATTTCTACCTTTGGTTTATTTTCGAAATCAGTTACTGCTGCAGTAACATCCTTTGTAATATCAATAAGAACAGGACCTTTTCGACCTGTATTTGCAATACGGAATGCTTCACGGATTGTGTCAGCAAGCTCAGTAACATCCTGAACCATAAAGTTATGCTTTGTGATAGGCATTGTGATACCTGTAATATAAACTTCCTGGAAAGCATCACGACCGATAAGACCTTTACCAACGTTACCTGTGATTACAACCATTGGAACGCTATCCATATATGCTGTTGCAATACCTGTTACAAGGTTAGTAGCCCCTGGACCACTTGTTGCGATACAAACACCTGTTTTACCTGTTGCACGTGCATAACCGTCAGCAGCGTGAGATGCACCCTGCTCGTGAGCTGATAAAATATGCTTAATCTTATCACTATATTTATAGAGAGCATCATAGATATTAAGAACTGCACCACCCGGATAACCGAATACGGTGTCAACCCCCTGCTCTATTAAAACTTCGGTTAAAATTTCTGAACCGTTGAGTTTCATTTTCTTTCACTCCAAATCTTGCTAATAATGTATACTTCCACTTATAAAAATATTAGTATATATTGTATAATAAATAAACGAAAAATGCAACTGATAATCAACAAAAAAAGCAACAGATTTAATAATCTGTCGCTTATATTTATTATGCAATATTATACATTTTCTTCTGTTTCCACAGCTTCTGTATTTTCAACAGTTTCTGCTACTGAAGTTTCTTCATTTTCTTCAGGCAAAGCACCTGTTGTCATAAGAGATTCAAACTGTTCCTTATCAATCTTTTCAAGGTCGATAAGAACTTTTGAAATAAGGTGAAGCTGGTCAATATGCTCTGTAAGAATTGTTTCAGTTCTGTTATAAGCATTATTAATGATTGCTTCAACTTCTTCATCAATTGCTGATGCTATATTTTCAGAATAGTTTCTTGTATGAGTATAGTTTTTGCCAAGGAAAACCTCGTCATTATCAGAACCGAATGCAATTGGTCCTAATTTTTCACTCATACCGTATTTTGTAATCATATTTCTTGCGATTTCAGTTGCTCGCTGAATATCATTTGATGCACCTGTTGAAATATCACCGAAAATAATCTTTTCAGCAACACGACCACCAAGAAGTGAAACAATATCGTCAAGCATTCTTGATTTCATCATATGCATTTTATCCTGTTCAGGTGTATAGAGTGTGAAACCTGCTGCTCTGCCACGGGGAACGATTGAAATATGAGTAACAGGGTCCTGATTATCAAGATAATATGAAGAAATTGCGTGACCTGCTTCGTGATAAGCTGTAATTTTCTTATCGTATTCAGTAATCTTGCGTGATTTCTTTTCACTACCCACAACAACCTTCATTGTTGCTTCTTCAATTTCATTCATTGTGATTGCCATCTTCTTATGCTTTGCTGCAAGAAGTGCTGCTTCGTTAAGAAGATTTTCAAGGTCAGCACCAGTAAAGCCTACTGTTGTTGCAGCAATCTGACGAAGGTCAACATCAGGTGCCAATGGCTTATTTCTTGCGTGGACTTTAAGAATATCTTCTCTACCCTTAATATCAGGATAACCAACAGTAACTTGTCTGTCAAATCGACCTGGTCGAAGAAGAGCAGGGTCAAGAATGTCAGGTCTGTTTGTTGCAGCGATAACAATTACACCTTCATTCACACCAAAGCCATCCATTTCAACAAGTAACTGGTTAAGTGTCTGTTCACGTTCATCGTGTCCACCACCCATACCTGCACCACGATGACGACCAACTGCGTCAATTTCATCGATAAAGATAATTGATGGCTGACTCTTTTTTGCTTCCTTGAAAAGGTCACGAACACGGGATGCACCAACACCGACATACATTTCAACAAAGTCTGAACCTGAAATTGAGAAAAATGGTGCATCAGCCTCACCTGCTACTGCTTTTGCAAGTAAAGTTTTACCTGTACCCGGAGGTCCCACAAGAAGAACGCCCTTAGGAATTCTTGCGCCAAGATTTGAAAACTCATTAGGATTTTTCAAGAACTCAACAATTTCTGTAAGTTCTTCTTTCTCCTCATCAGCACCTGCTACATCTTTAAATGTTACTTTCTTTGACTGTGCGTCGCCACGCTTGATACGAGCTTTACCAAAGCTCATAGCCTTGTTATTTTCACTTGAAATTGAACTGTTCATTTTTCTGAACATTACAACCATAAGGACAACAAAACCAACTGTCAGTAACAGTGATGGCAACATACTCAAAAGCCAAGAATTAGATGTTCCTGCTTTATAATCAAACTCGATAGGTTTGTCAGGATTAGCCTTGTTATACTCTCTTAAATCCTCATGAACATCATTAATGAAGAGATTAACATTAGGCACGGTATATTTATACTGTGTGTCATCTCCATCAAGTTTAAATGTCATTGCACCGCTGTTCATATTAAGGTCAGCTTCAACAACCTGTTGATTGTCAAAATATTCAAGTACTTCATAATACTTTAACTCTTTTGTTGTACCTCTTTCCATATACATATACAATACACCGATACAAAGTGCAGGAATAAGAATATATGGGATAATTGCTTTCCAGTTTATTTTTTTCAAAATTATTTATCACTCCTGTGGTTATTTTTCATATACTGCAGGTTTTAACGCACCTACAAACGGTAAATTTCTGTATTTTTCGTCATAGTCAAGACCGTAGCCCACAACGAATGCATCAGGAATCTGTGCACCTGAATAAGTAGCATATACTTCTGCTTTTCTTCTTTCAGGTTTATCAAGTAATGTACAGATTTTTATACTGTTAGGATTTCTTACCGAAAGAACCTTCATTAAATATTCAAGTGTTACACCACTATCAAGGATGTCTTCAACGATAAGCAAATCAGCACCATTGATAACTTCGGCATCAAGGTCCTTTATAATTTTTACAACACCTGATGTTTTTGTACCTGAACCATAACTTGAAACTGACATAAAGTCAATTGTACATGGTATTGTAATTGCTCTCATAAGGTCTGCCATAAATATTACAGAACCCTTAAGAACACTGACAAGAACAAGCTTTTTATCCTTGTAGTCATTTGAGATTTCTTTTCCTAATCTTTCAACAATTTCTTTTAACTGTTCCTCTGATAAGAGTACTTTTTCAATATCGTTAATCATTATTTTTCCCCACCTTTGATATTTTAATGATTTTTTTTGAATATTTATCAGGTTTGCATCTTTTAGCAACTCCGAAAAATTCAGTCCACACTATTCCCTTTTCGTCAGATAAAACAAGCATTCTGTCTCTTTCAAAAACTGAAATCTTGTTTTCATTAAAGAGCTTTTTGAATGTTTTGTTTGGTCTGCCTGACAATTGAATGCTATCGCCATCACGACGATTACGAACAACCGTATTAAGTGATATTTTATCACAATCAATCAATTTGTCCATAGTTTGTTTATTAATGTTTTGTAAATCTTTTTCGTCATAAATATTAACAGAATATTTACCTACGGGAGTTGGAAACTCACTTGCATCGGATAAAAAAGGAATTTCGAAATATTCCGTCTTTTTTATTTCACCGAAAAAGAGTCTATTGTCATAGACATTTACTTGAATATTCCCACCGACAGAAGCACTGCCACCGTTTTCTATAATATAAATAACAGAATTGATATGGTCACGGCTTATATTTTTTACATTTTGTTCTTTCAAAATAGATGCAACAATCTGACTTTTCAATGCAGGATGGCATGTATTAAAAACAGAACAATCAAAAAAGATGTCACGTCTTGATTTATCAATTAATTCATTTGCACTTTCGTCAATAAAATCTTTAATGGAATTAAGAGAAGCAATACATCGTGAAAATGCGCTATCGAACGACGGATTAAGCTGAGACAACAAAGGAATAATATTGTGGCGAATTTTGTTCCTTGTATAATCATCACAAAGATTTGTGCTGTCGGTTACATAATCAAGATTTTTTTCTTTTAAATAATTTTCAATTTCTTCCCTGCTATAATCAAGCAAAGGTCTTATGTAAATATCTCTTGTATAAGGAATTCCACAAAGCCCTGATAAAGATGTACCACGGGAAAGATTAAAAATAACTGTTTCCGCATTATCATTAAGATTATGGGCAGTTGCAATTTTATCGCACCCTGATTTTTGAAAAAACGAGTATCTTATACGCCTTGCGCACTCTTCAATACTCTCACCTGTTTTTTCTGCTTCTTTGGGAACATCTGCATAAAAGACAACAAATTCAATCCCGAGATTTTCGCAGAAGTTACGGGAAAATTCTAAATCTCTGTCAGCCTCATCACCACGGATACCATGATGAATATGTATTCCTTTAAGTTTTTTTATTCCCAAAAGTTCCTTATTCGACCATAAAATATGAGCGAGGCAAACGGAATCAGCACCACCGGAAAGTCCGATACCAAGCGTTTCACAACCAGACATCATATGATAATCATTAATTGTCTTTAAAACTTTACTGGTCATCTTTTATCCTTTCAAGTGTTGAGAACATTGTAAATTCAGGATTCCACGCAACCTTAACGGTTGTTGTTGAACCGTGTCTGTTTTTACCGACAATAATTTCAGCAATATTTACTGAGCTTGGGTCTTTTTCCTCATCAGGATTATTATTGTAGTAATCCTCACGATGAAGCATAAGAACAATATCAGCATCCTGCTCGATTGTACCTGATTCACGAAGATCTGTCATTTGAGGACGATGGTCACCATTTGCATTTTTAGCAACACCACGGGACAACTGTGAACAAGTAATAACAGGAATATTAAGGTCCTTTGCCATCATTTTAAGACTACGAGTGATTTCTGAAACCTCAGCAACTCGGTTTTCTGTACGCTTTGTACCTGACATCAACTGAAGGTAGTCGATAACAATGCAATCAACATCTTTCATACGAAGAGCACGAGCTTTCATTTCGTTTACGTTAATATTTGCTGTATCATCAAAATAAAGCTCACAGCCAACAAGATTTTGTAAAGCAAGTCCGAGTTTTTCCCAGTCGGCATCAGTAATCTCACCTGTTCTGAGTTTTTCACTTACAATTCGAGCTTCTGTTGAAATAATTCGTTGCGCAAGCTGTTCTTTTGACATTTCCAATGAGAAGAACAGAACTTTTTTATTTCTTGCAATATTTCTTGCTACATTCAAGGCAAAGCTTGTTTTACCCATAGCAGGACGAGCACCGACAACGATAAAGTCGGAACGATGGAAACCACCACCGAGAATTTTATCAAGATATGAAAATCCCGTTGGGATACCCATATACTGTTCTTTGACCTTTATATCGTCACTACCGAGTTTTTTGAGTCGTTCAAAAACATCAGACATAACAATGTCGCTGACTTTACCCGGACCTGTAATTGCTCTGCCACTACGGATGTTATAAATTTTCTGTTCAGCCAAATCAAGAATTGAATCTGGTGAATCAGATTCATTATTAGTTGCTTCAAGAATATCATGAGCAGCTTCCATCAATGTACGAAGATAGAACTTGTCAATAATAATCTTGATATATGATTCTACATTCTTTGTTGACGGAACGGCATCAGCAATCTTCATAAGATATGTTTTACCGCCGATATCGTCATAGACGCCTTCTTTTTTCAGTTCTTCAAGAACAACAAGAGGGTCAATCCGTCCACCGATTGTATCAATATTAAGTATTGCAGTATAAATTGACTTATGCTGTTTAAGATAAAAATGTTCAATTCTTAACATATCCGACACAAGTGGAAGACATGAAGGGTCTTTGAGGATTGAACCGAGAACAGCTTGTTCAGCATCTACACTGTGAGGAAGATTCATATTATCAACTGATAAATAATTGCTTTCCATTTTTATTCTCCAACCATAACTGTCATTTCAGCTATAATATTTGTGTAAAGTTTAACTTCAATTTTGTACGAACCAAATGTCTTGATATCATCCATTGAGATTTTTCTCTTATCAACCTTTACTGCATACTGTTTTGCAATTTCAGCAGCAACTTCCTTTGATGTTACTGAACCGAAAAGCTTACCGTTATTACCTGCTTTTGCAGTAATTTTGATAATTTTGCCCTGAAGCTTTGCTTTTGAATCATTTGCCTGAGCTACTTCAACATCAATCTTGTGCTGATTTGACTGTTCACGATTACGAAGCTCAGTAAGACTCTGTGCGTTTGCTTCAACTGCTAATCCTTTTGGAAAAAGGAAGTTACGCGCATAACCGTCAGATGCCTTTACCTTTTCGCCCTTTTTACCAAGACCTTTAACGTCTGCTTTCAAAATTACATCCATTATATATTACCTCTTTTCGTTTATCTTACTTTATCTATTGCTTGTTTAAGAAGAATCAATGCATTATCAAATGTTTCATCCTTTAACTGACATGCAGCCATTGTAAGATGACCACCGCCACCAAGTTCTTCCATAACAAGCTGAACATTTATTTCACCATAAGAACGGGCTGAAACATTTATTGTGTTATCAGTTCTGAACAATACAAATGAACCGTGCACACCGTCAATGTTAAGAAGCTCGTCAGCAGCCTGACTTGCTACTATTCTCACATCATCGGATTCAAAATCCACTACACCAATTGCACAATCAGTGTACATTGCTGCATTCTTCACAACTTCACTTTTTGCCTGTTGTGTTTTCATACTATTTGAAAAAAGTTGTTTAACTGCAACAGTATCAGCACCAAGCGAGCGAAGAAATGCTGCCGCTTCAAATGTGCGGACACCTGTTTTCATAACAAAGTTTTTTGTATCAAGTGTAATACCTGACATAATTGCCTCGGCACAAACTTTTGGTATATCAACATCAATGTCGATATATTGTATAAGCTCTGTAACCATTTCCGATGCAGAAGAAGCATTCGGTTCATGGTAGAAAATAACTGCTTTATTAATATGGTCAACAGTTTTTCTGTGATGGTCAATCACAATAACCTTTTCAGCAAAATCAAAAAGTTCCGGAAATTCAAGAAAACTCTTTCTGTGAGTATCAAGAACTACAAGCAAGGTTTTTGGCTGAATAACCTTTTCCACATCATCAGGCTCGATAATCAAATCATCAATACCATTTGAAATAAGATGCTTTGCAAGTGGCATTGCAAGAGTTGTTTCTGACGACATAACAATATTGACAGGCTTTCCTAACGCCTTACAAATCATTGCAAATCCAACCGATGAACCTAATGAGTCAAGGTCAGCAAAACGATGTCCCATAACGAGAACATTGGTGCTTGACTTGATTGTTTCTTTAATTGCAGAAGCAATCATTCGGGTACGGACTTTATTTCGTTTTTCAATACCCTTTGAAACTCCGCCAAAGAACTCATAATCAGCATCAGGAGTTTTAACAACAACCTGGTCACCACCCCTACCCATAGCAAGGTCAAGGGATTTTCTTGCGATTTTCTCGCAATCAGAAAGATTATTTCCTACACCAATGCCAACAGATAATGTAAGTCCGAGAGCCTTTCCCTTATATGTATAGGAACGGACAAGTGAGAGAACAGAAAACTTATCTTCTTTCATTTTCAATAAATTTCCTGACTCTGCAAAAACAAGAAATCTTCCGTTTGGCATTTTACGGAAAATACAATCATATCCTGAAAACCAATTTTCAACTATTGCTTCAACATCACCAAGAATTTCTGATTCCTGGCTTTCTCTCAAATCAACAAAAACATCCTCGGCACTGTCAAGGTTAATAATCATAAGCACAGGACGAGTTGCAATATATGATGCCTTGAAATCCTTAAGTTCTGTATCCTCAACAAAGTACAATGAATAAACAGTTTCGTTTTTATACTGTACCTTTCCTGAAAATGCAGTATATTTTTTATTATTAAACTGACACTCAATAAACTTATTGTTACGAACATCATTTACACCTTGACCTGATGTAAACTGTTTGACATCAATTCCGTCATATGAATAATCTGAAATAAATTCATTACGAAATTCAGAATTATACCATACAATATTATCCATACTGTCAAAAAGCAAGACAGGTAATGGAAAATTTTTAAGTTCACCATATTCGCTGTCAGCAGACAATTTTTTATCAAGAGCTATAACAGAGCCTTCCAATCTTTTGTATGAAACATTACTTTTCACAAAACCAAGAACAAAAAGAACTATTGAAGCAATAAGTCCTGCAACAGCAAAATACACATTGTAGAAGAAGAGAACAACGCACAAGAGTACACAGACAACAATTGCAGGAATTGTTATCGGATACATACTGAAAACATTTTCAATTTTGTCGTTTGTAAACTTTTTCATAATTAATTACCTTATATTGAACTTATAACCGGCAAGACCATAGGACTGCGTTTGGTTCTGTCATAAAGAAGTCGAGAAATATCATCTCTCATTCTGTTTCTAATTCTGTTCCACTCAACATTACCCTCATGGACACACTCATCAATTACTATTTGAGCAACAAGTTTTGCTTCTGCTATCAGTTGTTCTGAATCACGGACATATACAAATCCACGAGAGATAATATCGGGTCCTGAAACAAGCATTCCAGTTTCTCTATCAATAACAGCACTGATAATCATAAGACCGTCTTCAGCAAGACGCTTTCTTTCACGGATAACGGCACTACCAACGTCACCTACGCCATAACCGTCAACGAAGATTTTACCTGCAGGAACATCCTCTACAACTGACATTTTGCGTTTTGAAAGTTCAACCTGTTTACCATTATCGGCAATATATATATTACCAGGTGCAATTCCCATACTTTCAGCAACAGCTGCATGACTTCTTAAATGCTTTTGTTCACCATGAACAGGAATGAAGAATTTAGGCTTTGCAAGGCTTAACATAAGTCGGAGTTCTTCCTGACAAGCGTGTCCTGAAACATGAACCTCGTACATTCTTTCATATACAACCTCTGCACCGCGTTTTAAAAGCTCGTCAACAACCTTACCAACAGTTTTTTCATTACCTGGAATTGGTGTTGCAGAGATAATTACATAGTCACCTGTTCCGATTTCAACACGACGATGTTCTGAAAACGCCATTCTGTAAAGTGCAGACATTGGTTCACCCTGACTACCTGTTGTAATAATAACAAGCTTATCGTGAGGGTATCTTGAAACAGAATCAATGCTTATAAGAATTCCTTCAGGTATATTAAGATAACCAAGTCTTGATGCTGTTTCAACAACATTTTCAAGGCTTCGACCTGAAAGAGCAACTTTTCTTCCCACAGATTTTGCAACGTCAATAATCTGTTGTACTCTGTGAATATTTGATGCAAATGTTGCGACAATAAGTCGTTTGCCATCTGCTTTCTGGAAAAGTCTTGCAAATGACTCACCTACCGTGCGTTCACTTGCTGTATATCCCGGTCTTTGTGCATTTGTTGAGTCAGAAAGAAGGCAAAGAACACCCTTTTCACCTAACTTTGCAATTCTTGCAAGGTCGATTACCTCACCGTCAATTGGTGTAGTATCAATTTTGAAGTCACCCGTCTGAATAATAAGTCCTGCAGGTGAATTAATTGCAAGAGCCAAAGCATCAGGAATTGAATGGTTAACATGAATAGCCTCGACCTCGAAGCATCCTACATTAATCTTATCCTTTGGTTGAATTTCATTAAGAGTTACCTTATCAAGAATTTTATGTTCCTTAAGTTTGCCTTCAATAAGACCGATTGTAAGCTTTGTACCATAAACAGGGATATTAACCCTCTGTAAAAGATATGCAAGACCACCAATATGGTCCTCATGACCGTGTGTTATGAAAATACCCTTGATTTTATCGATATTCTGTTCAACATATGTGAAATCAGGGATAACAAGGTCAACACCAAGCATATCAGGTTCAGGGAATGCAAGGCCACAGTCCACAAGAATCATATCATTCTGACACTCATAGAGAGTCATATTTTTACCGACTTCGTTAAGTCCACCTAAAAATGCAATTCTTACATTAACATCAGGCTTCATTGGTTTTTTATTATTTTTTTGTTTCTTTTCCTGTGTCTTTTTAGGTGCATTATTCTTCTGTGATTGTTTTTTATTCAAAACGCCTTTTTTGTTCTTATTAGGCTTACTTTTGTTTGACTTTTTTCTTTTAAAATCATTAGGCTGAGCTTGTTTTTCTAATTTTTCTTTAGCCATATTTTCCTCCTTTTTTATTCTTTGATGTAATTATTATGTAAATGGAAATTAGTTTTGTTTTGTTGAAAATGAGTAAAATTACCCATAGTATTTCAATTTTAAGTTGTCTATATATATTACTATTTTTTCATTATAATGTCAAGAAAAACCACCTTTTGAAAATACATATTGAGAATATTAAGAATTCATGTTAAAATTAGTTTGTTATTCAAAAACTACATTTATTCATTGAGGTTATTTATGGAAAAATTAACTTATGTTGAAATATTCACTGATGGCGCTTGCAGTGGTAATCCCGGTCCTGGTGGTTGGGGTACAATTTTGCGTTGTAATGGCGTTGAAAAAGAGCTTTCAGGCGGTGAAGCAGAAACGACAAATAACAGAATGGAGCTTTTGGCGGTTATTAACGGCCTTGAAGCACTTAACAGAAAATGCAGGGTTAAAATTTATTCAGATTCTTCCTATGTTGTTAACGGAATCACAAAAGGCTGGGCAGAAGGCTGGAAAGCAAACAACTGGCGAAAAGCTGACAAAAAACCTGCACTTAACCCTGATTTATGGGATAAACTTTTAACTCTTCTTTCACAACACGAATATGAGTTCGAATGGGTTAAAGGACATGCAGGGCATCCAGAAAATGAAAGATGTGACAAATTAGCTGTTGCATACTCATTAAAATTCAAATAATTACATTATTTTTATAATTTCAGTTGATTATTTTTGAATTTTATGATATATTTTTATTTATATATTGGATATATATGACTATTTTAAAAAGGCGTGATTGAAAAGTGGAAAACAATGTAACCACAACCGTTGCTGATGAAGTTAACGGTACAGCAGTCCAGCAGGAAGTTGACAACGCTTCTGCAGGTAACAGAAGATATCTTCGTCCTAAAGAAATTGCTGCTTACCTTCTCACTTCATTCGGACAGAAAAACTTAAGCCAGTATGTTAATGCATTCCGTCAGTTCTTTGCTATCAGCTTCCTTGGAATGTCAGGTAGTACATACGGTATTATTATGTTCATCGAATCAATTTATGATGCTGTTGACGACTCAATTTCAGGTCTTATAATCGACCGTACAAGAACCCGTTGGGGTCGTCTTCGTCCATGGCTTGTTATCCCTACTCCTTTCTGGGCGATAGCGATGATAATGCTCTTTACTACACCAGCATTCATTGTTCACGAATGGCAGAAAATCGTTTGGACAATTGTCGGCATTTTCGTTTACAACCTTGGTATGTCATACTTTGGTGCGTGGACAATTATGCTTTATAATATTACACCAAACAACAACGAGCGTGACAACTTGATTGCTACATCAAAGTTTGCTGACCTTTTCGGTGTATTCCTTCCATCTATTGCGTCAATGTTTGTTGGTTTCTTGCCAAAGGCTACAAACAACGCTGTTGGTATGCAGGATATTTACACAGGCTTTGCTATG
>JAZQUC010000103.1:0-13140 GCA_045631075.1 Candidatus Fimenecus sp.
TTTAACAGAATTTGCACATTCAATAAGTTTAGGCTTAATTTCACTTGTCTTAATATACCAAGCTGGAACAAGACGGAAAACGATTTCACTCTTACATCTCCAGCATACTGGATAGCTATGTTCGTGTGGTTCAACTTTATAAAGTTTGTTCTGTTCGTCGAGTTTTTCAAAAACTTCGTCAGCGATTGTATGACTATCTTTACCTGTCATAAAGCCGAAGCCTTCAAGATAGATACCCATATCATCAATAGGCATAACCTTTGGAAGACCAAGTCTTTCACCAAGTTCAAAGTCTTCGATACCACAACCAGGAGCAATGTGAACAACGCCTGTACCTTCGTCAGCAGCAACGTCTTCCCAAGCAACGATTTTATGTTCAAATCCCTGCTGTGCTTCCAAATCAGCAAAGCAAGTTTCATAATGAAGACCAACTAATTCTTCACCCTTAAGTGCACGGATAACTTCAACTTTGTCGTCACCAAGGTATTTAATTGCATTCTTTGCAAGAATCAATGTCTGGTCATCACTCTTTATTTTAACTTCAACGTAGTCAATTTCAGGGTTAACTGCAATAGCAACGTTTGAAGAAAGAGTCCAAGGTGTTGTTGTCCAAACAAGGATTTTTGAATTAAGTTCTTCAATAGGAAGTTTGAAGAACACTGAGTTATGAGTCATCATCTTATATGAACCTGTCATTTCGTGTTCAGAAAGTGATGTACCACAACGAGGACACCAAGGCATTGGCTTGTATTCACGCTGAATCCAACCGTGATTGTCACATTCCTTTAAGAAATGCCAGATACCTTGAATGTTAAGGTCAGTATTTGTATAGTATGAATTATCCCAATCCATCCACATACCAAGTCTCTTTGACTGTTCTGTAATGATACCTGAGAAATGCTTAACACGGTCAACACACTGACGTGTAAACTTGTCCATACCGTAATTTTCAATATCCTTCTTTGTTTTGAAACCAAGCTGTTTTTCAACTTCAACTTCAACCCAAAGTCCCTGTGAGTCGAAACCGTTCTGACGACGGCAATCATAACCTCTCATTGACTTGTAACGAATAAAAGTATCCTTTGTGCTTCTACCCCAAGCGTGGTGAATACCCATTGGGTTGTTAGCAGTAATAGGTCCGTCAAGGAAACGGAACATTTTCTTACCCTTATTTTTTTCAACGAGTTTTTCATAAAACTTTTCTTTGTCCCAGAGCTCCATTACTTCGTGCTCAAGTTCGACAAAAAGATTTTTTTCGTCTGCCACTATATTGTCCACCTTTCAAGTGTTATATATACATATTTAAACAGAATATATTATACACTAAAAGTATGAAATTTCAAGTGATTTATAGAAAATAATGAATAAATATTGTTATTTATTAAGGTATTTTTCTTTTGTTGCCAAGCCACCACGAATATGACGTTCTTCTTTGTTAACATCAAGAACCTTTCTAACTTCTTTATAAAGTGTTGGATTGACTTTTAAAAGGCGTTTAGAAACATCCATATGTACTGTACTTTTACTAACACCAAATACCTTTGCAGTTGCCCTTACTGTTGAGTTATTTTCAACTATGTACTCACCTAATAACAATGCTCGATTATCAACTAAATCATTCAAATATAGCCCTCCATTCTCATAAATAAATATGATATGGAGGGCTTAAATATGCTTATATAAAGTACAAACATAATTATTCAAATTATAATTGTTTCTTAAATTCCTATTTGTATGTCCGTGCTTCACTGCATGACGGCATACCGTCGCACATAGACGATGAGTTTGAGTCTAACATTTCTATTTATAGTTAAACAAAAAAGAAAGCCTGATAATCTATCAGACTTTCTTTGGCGCAGAAGGAGAGACTCGAACTCTCGCACCGGTTTCCCGGCCTACGCCCTTAGCAGGGGCGCCTCGTCACCAACTTGAGTACTTCTGCAAGTGTAACGGATTTAACCATTATTTAATTAAAAAGCGGGCTGTAATCAAATTACAACCCGCATCTGGCGGAGAGAGTGGGATTCGAACCCACGGTACGTTGCCGTACGACGGTTTTCAAGACCGTTCCGTTATAACCACTTCGGTATCTCTCCGTATTGGGCTTGATTATAATATCATAAAAGAATCATATTGTCAAGAACTTTTTTCATATTTTTTTCAGGACTTGCAAACTTTATTTTATTTCCTGCATATATTCCCTTGAGGTGTTTTTATGTTACTATCATTACTGCAAGGTCTTTCAACAAATATTCTTTATTTTATGCTTCACCTTTCTTCCACAAACTCTTTTCCAAAGCCCCTGAGTGCAAAAGAAGAATATGACGAATTTATTAAGTTTCATGAAAATGATGACATAAATGCAAGAAATAAGCTTGTAAACCACAATATGCGACTCGTAGCACATATTATAAAGAAATATTATTCAAATTATTCTGACCAAGAAGATATTATTTCTATCGGCACAATCGGACTTATTAAAGCAATTAACACTTTTGATTACACAAAAGGAACACGACTTGCGACTTATGCTTCACGATGTATTGAAAATGAAATCTTTATGCATTTTCGTACAAGAAAGAAAAATGCACAGGAAATTTCAATGGATGAACCAATAGATACTGACAGCGAGGGCAATCCCCTTACATTTTCAGATATTATTTTCAGTACAGAATCAGTTTTTGATGATGTTGAGTTAAAAATGCAGTCGGAAAAATTGTATCAATACATAGATAATATTGATGACCAACGAAAAAAAGAAATTCTCATTATGAGATATGGTCTTTATGACACAGAACCATTTACGCAAAGAGAAATTGCACAAAAATTAGGTATTTCTCGTTCATATGTGTCACGAATCGAAACAAAGGCTTTAGAAGAATTGCGTGATTATTTTGAAATTGATTAAAAACACCCATTGGAATTAACCAATGGGTAAAATTTTAGTCTTCAACCATATTTTTAATTTTTTGTGGTGTTGGAATATCAGCAAAGCCATAAAATTTTCTTGCATTTTCACCTAAGAAAAGCATTTTATTTTCTTCGCTGATTTCTGTTGATTTAACAACAAAATCATAGCTCATTTTATATGTAATTGCTGTCATTGTTCGTGGATAATCACTACCCCACATAAGCTTATCATATCCTACAAGACTTGCTGCCTCATTAATGGCGTCAACAGCAGATGGAAATGGGTAAAACTCACTGTTGAAAAGCCAAGTTATTCCACCACTTTCGATGAAAACATTCTTATTCTTTGCAAGTTTAATCTGTTCGAGCCATCCCTCACGAGTAACCATACCGAAATGACCGATTGCAATTCTGAGATTTGGGAACATATCAATAATTTCCTGCAACATTTCAGTCTGTTCTGCGCCGTCAGCTAGGTCGATTGAAATGAATTTTCCATTTTCATTTGCAACTTTAAATGGTTCACGGTGATTAAGAAGATTTTTATCAGCAAGACGACCTGCACAGATTTTAATGCCATCAAATTTTGAAATATCACTAAGCGGTTTTTCTTCATACAATGCACAGATTTTTATTCTGTCGCCTTTACATGAAAGAAGATAATCATCCTGATTTCCGTCAATATATTCCTGAGTAATAACTGCACCTGACACACAGGCATAATCCATATTGGCAAGGAATCGTTCAACAGAATTTTCACCATCGGTCATATATGCAGGCATCATTTGTTTGATTTCACCACCGAAATCACTTCTGCCTCCACCGACATCGAAAACGGGTTTTCCATTTACTATTCCGTTTTGTTTCTTCCACAAATGAGCATGAGCATCAATAATCATAATGTTACCCCATCTTTAAAAATAGCAATTTCTCGATTGCCCTGAATTTCATTCTTTGTCTGTTCACCATTTGCAACTCGTTTAATAAGGTTTAACAACTCATCAGCTTTTGCCTGTTTATCAAAACCATATGCAGAATAATCAATCCAATGAGCTTTTTTAGTTGCAATATTATCATTAGATGCGATTTTAATTGTAGGCACAACACCACCAAGAGGTGTTCCCCTACCTGTTGTAAATAACACCACATGGCAACCAACGGCTGAAAGATTTGTAATTGAAACAATATCATTACCGGGACCATTAAGAAGATTAAGACCAGACTTTGTTAAAGTATCACCATAGTTAAGAACATCAACAACCGGTGCTGTTCCACCCTTTTGAACACAACCCAGTGACTTTTCTTCAAGTGTGGTGATTCCACCCTCTTTATTGCCAGGTGATGGGTTTTCAGAAACAGGCTCACCATGGTCCTTGAAATATTGTTTGAAATCATTTATAAGATTAACGCTCTTATCAAACACTTCCTTACTTACACATCTATCGAAAAGCACAGTTTCTGCACCGAACATTTCAGGAACTTCAGTAAGAACTGCTGTTCCACCCATAGCACAGATTTTGTCAGTAACTAAGCCACAAACTGCATTTGCAGTAATACCTGAAAATCCGTCTGAACCACCGCATTTAAGACCAATTTTAAGTTTTGATGCAGGCACTTCCTGACGCTCATCCTTTGAAGCAAAATCTTTAAGCTCATTAATAAGAGCAATACCCTGTTCAAGTTCGTTTTCACAATCCTGAACTGAAAGGAATCTGACTCTGTTTTCGTTCCAAGCACCCATTATTTTTTGCATTTCAGGAATGTTGTTGTTTTCACAACCAAGTCCAAGGACCAGCACACCACCTGCATTTGGATGGTTGATAAGTCCACGAAGAATTAACTGTGTAGTTTTATTATCATCACCCAATTGACTACAACCGTAAGGATGAGCAAAATGAATTGCGCCTGTTTTTTCTGCTAATTGCTTTGCAATACTGTTTACACAACCAACTGTTGGCACAATCCAGATATCATTTCTAATACCTATATCACCATTTTCACGAACATATGCATTGATTGTAAAAGGTTCTATTGGTTCAAGTTCAGTGTAATTAGGGTTATATTCATATGAAAGAATATCACCTAATTTTGTTTTCATATTATGAGAGTGAACAGAGTCACCCTCTTTGATATTTTCAGTTGCATATCCGATTGGATAGCCGTATTTAATAATATCTGTACCCTTTTGGATATCACATATTGCAATTTTATGACCTGTTTCCAAATTTACACAGACATTATCTTTTTCATTTATTCTGACAGTATCCATTTCATTGTTTCCTTTGCACCGATTGTATCAATTTTATTGTAATATTCTGTTACGATTTCTGTAAGGTCAGAAATGTCAGATGCCCATAATGATGCATTTGCAAGAATATCTGCAATACTGTCATTCTTCATTGTTGCAACAACATCTGCATTATCATCAGGATTATCATTTTTATAGAAATAAATGAGATTTGCTAACGCAAGAGTAAGTCCCTTTGGTGCTTTTCCGTTTTTTTCTTTATATTCAAGAAGAGTTGGAAGGTCACGGACAGCAAATTTACTTACAGAGTTAAGTGCAATTGAGCGCCATTTATGCTGAATATATGGATTCTTGAAACGGTCAAAAACTGAATTAGCAAAAGAAATGCTTTCTTCATTTTCACCGATTGTCGGCACAATTTCTTCCTTCACACATTTATTAAGGAAGGCATATGTAACTTCGTCATTCATAGCCTCACCTACTGTTTCAATGCCTGAAAGTAATGCACCTGCAACAAGTGAAGTATGAGCACCATTTAAGATTCTTACCTTAATTTTCTTGTATGGCTTTGCATCATCTGTCCAAACAACATTGAACCCTGCTTTTTTGAGTGGGAATTCATCCTCAAAGTCTCCTTCGATAACCCAAAGGTGGAAAATTTCTGCTGTATCAAGGAATTTGTCATCAGGATGAGCATCCTTTGTTTCATCATTTGGATAACCTGTAACAATTCTGTCAACAAGAGTATTTACAAAATAGTTTTCATTTTCTAACCAAGCAACAAAATCTGCTTCAAGATTCCAAAGTTCTGCATATTTAAGAACACATTTTTTAAGCTCTGCGCCATTATTGTCAATAAGCTCACAAGAAAGTACAACAAAGCCGTTAAGACCATTTTTATATCTTCTGTAAAGAAGTTGTGTGAGTTTTCCGGGGAAAGACAAAGCAGGTTTATCGTCGAATTTACAAGTATCAACAAATTCGATACCTGCTTCAGTTGTATTTGAAACTACAAAACGGAAATCAGGATTATCAGCTAATGCCATATAGTCCTCATAATTTTTGTATGGGTCAACACCTCTTGAAATTGATTCAACGAATGTGTGTCCCTTTACAATTTCACCGTTCTGGATACCTCTTAAATATAGGTTATATTTACAGTCTTGTTCGTTGAGTTCTGCCACTCTACCCATAGAAATTGGCTGAACAACAACTGCTTTTCCGTCATAAAGACCTTTTTCGTTCATTTTATGAAGAAAATAGTCGAAAAAGCCACGAAGAAAATTACCTTCACCAAATTGAATTACTGTTTCTTTCATATCAGTCACCTATTTTAATAAGAAGTTTTGCAAGTGTACCATCATTGTTCGACAATGCTTTAAATGCATCAAGAGCATTTTCCATATCGTAAACGCCACTTACCATTTTCATTGGGTCAGCCTTTTTATTTGCAACAATATCAATCAAGTTGATAAAGTCGTCTTTAAGAGCATTACGGCTACCGTGAATGTTAAGCTCTTTTTTGAGAATAATTGAGTGAACAAAGCTTGTTTCACGCTTACCATTACCGATAAGAATGATATTAGCAGCAAAAGCAGCATTATCAATACATCCTAAGAATGTTTCAGGTGCACCACAAGCCTCGATACAAACATCAAAGCCGTTACCGTTTGTGAATTCCTTTGTAAATTCTTCAAGAGACTGAGTTTTTGTGTTAACAACAGCATCTGCACCATATTCAGTTGCAAGAGCAAGACGATTATCAAGAATATCAGCAACTACAATCTTATTACACTTCTGTTTTGCTGCAAGAAGTGCAAAAAGACCAATTGGACCTGCACCGATTACAAGCACATTGTCTGTTTCTTTAATAGTTGCACGAGAAACCGCATGCTGTGAGATTGCAAAAGGCTCGATAAGTGCCAATTCCTGTGCTGAAAGACCTTTACCATCATAAATTCTTTCAACTGGCAATGAAATATACTCACAGAATGCACCATCGCGCTGTACACCCATTGTCTGGTTATCTGTACAACAGTTTACGAAACCACGCTCACAGCTATAGCAAGTGCCACAGTTGAAATATGGGTTACACGTAACGATATCACCTGCTTTAAGTCCCTTATCGTTTTCAGGGATTGACACGATTTCTGCTGAAAATTCGTGACCTGGGATTCTTGGGTATGTTGTGAATGGCTGATTACCTGTGAATGACGCAACATCAGCACCACAGATACCAACATATTTAACTTTAAGAAGTGCCTCACCTTCTTTTACCTCAGGCATTGGTACTTCACGGATTTCTATTTCATTTGGATTTGGAATAACTATTGCTTTCATTTTATTCATCCTCTTCAATGTAGTTTTTGTTCCAGATAACACCTGTTTTAAGTGGTGCACCCTTACAGAATATTTTGTTTTCATAAGCATCGAGTGGGTCAGCTATAAATTCGTCTTTATCAATAAGTTCAACAACCTCGTCATAACGAGAATCAACAAGGACTTCAATTGCCTTTTCCATATGTGACTGACGGAAGTTGATTGATGCAAAAATAACGTGATTTTCAAATCCGAATGGCATTGTGTCATATGAAACAACAGGGCCTAATGAGAAGCTGTTATAAACACCGTTACAACCGAGAACTTTATGCTGGAATGCGATTCTGTGCTCAATATTTGTACCACTTGTACCAACGAACATTGTAGCTCTGCCACCGATTTTTTCCATAATCTTTTCTGCTGTTTCTTCTTCAGTAAGACCACTTGTGCAAAGGTAATCTGCGCCTGCAATTTCCTTTGAGAAAACAACTTTCTTGCAGTTTTCATCACTTCTGCCCACGAAAAGAAGCTTTGCATTCGGATGATTTCTCTTAATCTGGTCAGCGATGAAAAGTCCTGTCATACCAAGACCAAAAACAACGACTCTTTCGAAAATATTATCTTTTGCAAGCTTACGAGCTTCTTCTTCAGAGCATTTGTGCTTTGCCATTTCAACTCGGAAATTCTGTGCTTCACCGATATCTTCCATTCTTTCAAGCTGGAAAATTGCACAAGCATAAGGGTCAGCAAATGAGAGCTTTTTTGCTACTGATAATGGTAATTTATCGAGTCCTTCATATTTTTCAGGTAAGTGAAGAAGCATATCAGGGTTAAAGTAGTTTTTGTCACAGAAAAGACCGTCAGCCTGGTCACAACCATATTCAAAATATGTTTCGTCCTCTGTATAACGAGTTGGGTCCCAGCTGTCACCACCACGGATAAGCACGATTGCAAATCTGTTTTCACTTGGCACCCATACAACACCTTCGTGACCATTGATAAGACGATTTTCACCTTCAGGGAATTTGTGAGAAAGGTTATTGTCCCTACCCATTTTCATAAGCTCAAAGTCAGTACCACAGAAGCCCTGAAATACCGGCCAAGCCTCAATACCCTTATATAAAGGCTCACCACGAAGTCTTTGTCTTTCAGGATTTATTAAATTGATTTCACCATATTTAATTGGCAAATCCTTATCATTCTGAAAATATGTACCGTAGGTTTTCATAATTTTCTCCGTCCTTTTTTACAGGATAATTTTTGTTGTAATGTAAAAAATACACTATTTAAATTTATTATACTATAACGAAACAAAAAATGCACTATTTTTTTATAAAAAAAGACGGGGAAAATCCCCGTCAAAAAGCTTTATAATATTTCAATGGATTTTGTTACCCAATCACTATAAGTTCCGTTTTCATATTGCAATCTCATACGAACATAATATGTTGTTGATTTTTGTAATCCTGCAACAGAATATTTTATTTTCTTTGTATCTGCATTATCGGTAGATACACTCCTTATTACAGTTTCAGTCTTTTCAAAATCATAATTTTGAGAAAACTGGATTTCCATCTTTTTTACAGTTATAGATATATCAAATTCAACAGTAAAACCATTGGGACTTGTATTGTAAATATTAAAATACTTAAATTCAGGTGGTATATCTATTAAAAACACTGTATCTATATGACCCTCGTATTTTTCTCCTGTAAAAAAAATATCCACCAATGCCCAGCCTTCATTGATGTTATTTGAATACTCAACATAGTATTCTGTTTCGTCAATAATATTATCATCTTCATCATAAACAGTAATTGCAGGCTTAATTTCTTCACCTGTGTATGTATATGCTCTTTCCTTGGTCACTGCATATTTGGGTTTCTTGATAATACTTTGATTATACTCACCACATACATTGCAATTACCTTTTATTATTCCATCTTCTTCTGTTGTTGCTTTTGTAATTTCTGCATTCTGATAAGCATGACCTAAAGCAGGTATTTTCTTACTGCGTTTAATTAAAGTACTACAAACACGGCAACGTTTTTCTTCAGTACGACCATCTTCTGTGCAGGTTGGTTCAACAGCAGACTTTGTAATAACAACATCATGTCCCTTTGCCGGAATTTCCTTATAAATAGTACACTTACAGTTTTCACAATCAACATATTCGTAACCGGTTTCTGTACAAGTCGCATCTTTTCCGTCAATGTAAATCAAATTATGTCCTGTTTTATGGTTTATTGTAATTCCGGAATATTCACAATTTTTACATATGAATTTTGTGTATCCATCTTCCAAACAAGTTGCGTCAACCTTTTCTGTTTCAATAATTTCGTGACCTGTTTTTGCAATTGCTTTTTCTTCTGAATAATCACAATTTTCACAATTATATACTGTATAACCGTCATTTTCACAAGTCGGATTAACTGTATCACTTTCGTAAAGTGAATGACCGTAAGCTTCTTTTACATTGCTCTTTGTGTATTTACAAAATACACACTTATAAATTGCATATCCGTTATTTTCACAATTAGGTTCTGCATAATCCTTCAATATGCAAAGGTGCCATTTTGAGAAAATAATGTATGGGTTGTTACCAACCTTGAGTGAAAATGCTGATACAGGCATTACAAATGCACCTAACAGAATTACTGTTGCTAAAATCATGCTGATTATTTTTCTTGTTGATTTGTTTTTCATAAAATTACCTCCATTTAAAAATTGATAGTATTTTTTGTGCTTTTCTGCTTTTTTTACCTCCTTTTAAGGTGGTTATACAGTATAAAGTAACTTTACAGTCAAGAGTTTTTTTAAAAAATTTTTATAAAATATAAAAAAGACGACATTCCAAAAGAAATATCGTCAAAAAAGAATTATTGAATTATAAGTTTATCAGAAACATTGCGATAATAACACAAAGTATAGTTACAAAAAAAGTGAACACGCAATAATTACGCCAGATTCCACACATTCTTTTTTCATCATCATTAAATCGTTTTATTAACAAATCAACCACAATCAATGATAACATAAATATAAATGCTACAGGGAAAATTGCAATTGCTATATTCGCAATATTAAACATTGCTAAAAAAATATCAACTATTGAAAACGCAACTAAAAATGAAAAAAGTATTTTTAAATATCCCGTTGTAATTCTTGCAGTTTTACCTGCTTTCTTCTCATTCACAGGTATTTTCTTTAGTCCTTTTAATGCACCGAAAACAGATATTAAAAATATTCCTATTGCACCGATTAAAGCAATTCCAAATCCCCAATTATCATTGGTGAGAATATACCAATCAGGCTTTTTCACTATGTAATCTGTGAGATTACCGTTTTCGTCAATCTTAAATATATTGTACCAATCAAAGCTGATACCCAAATCATTGACCTTTTTCAGGTCATCAGCATGGTATATGTCATATGTGTCACGCCAGCTCTGAATTCCTAATTTTTCAATATATGTTTTTTCAATAAAGTCACCTGTCGGTGCATGATAAATATAAACATCTGCATCACGTTCAATTATAAGCTTGTCATTATCAAAATAAAAATATGTTACTCCTCTTGAATATTCATCACGAGGAATAGAAATTGCCCAAAGAAAATTACCATCAAAATCATAGGCATTGGCACATGTAGCGTCATCATAACAAACATACATTATTTTATTATTTCTGTCTGTTTTTATTGTATCAATAGGACAATATGTATTTATTTCAGGTAATTTCATATCATAATATTCGTTATTGTGAAAATAAGATTTTCCACAAACTACTGAATATAAGATTCCTGTAAAAATCATTACAAAGCATACAACTGTTATGATTCTAATTCGTTTTTTATTATCAAAGCCTGAAATATCAACACCGGCAAAGTCAAAAAACTCTTCACCCTTTATTTCTCGGGTATTGATTTCATTCCAATAGTACTCTTCGTCAAATTCCTTATCATCAATCTGTTTTTCACATATTTCTTTACACAACTCAATAGAAACATTCAACGAAGATATTTCATTTTCCATCAAACCAACACTTTTACTTGCTGCTTCATTTAAAATGACCGTACCATCAAAAATCCCTCTGATATCCTGAATCGAAATGCCAAGTTTTCTGTAAATGACTATCTTCCTTAAAATCGCAACATCATTTTCGTCGTACTCTCTGTATCCGTTTTCCTTTCTTGACGGATTAAT
Organism: Candidatus Fimenecus sp.; assembly: GCA_045631075.1. Taxonomy (GTDB): domain Bacteria; phylum Bacillota; class Clostridia; order Oscillospirales; family Acutalibacteraceae; genus Fimenecus. Next base: position 11,682 of record JAZQUC010000103.1, read on the forward strand.
CAAGCCTTCCTTTTCATAAAATCGAATATTGGCTCTGCTTATATTAAGCACTTTTTCAAGTTCATTTATTCTCATTTTATCCCTCCTGATGCTTAATATAAACTATAAACCAACTTTACAGTCAAGTGTTTTTACTAATTATTTTTATAATAACACATAATTTTTTATTTTGCAAAAACAAGCCAATTATTTTGATAAACAAAATAACAAAGGCGAGAATCCCGCAGTCTCCTTCCAAGGAAACAACCAGACCTCGCCCTACTATATAATTATTTCTTTTTCTTACCGAAGAAGCCTTTTTTCTCTTCACCAAGGTTTTCGGCTGCACCGAATTCCATAGCAAGCTGTTTGATCAATTCGCTCTGTTTATCAGTAAGTTTCTTTGGAATATCAACGATAATTCGTACAAGCTGGTCACCTTTACCCATGCCACCACGGCTCTGGATACCACGACCACGAAGTTTAAACACGTCACCAGGCTGTGTTCCTGCAGGAACGCTGTACTCAACCTTACCATCAAGTGTTGGCACCTGAATTGTACAACCCAATGCAACCTGCATAAATGTAAGGTGAACATCACACCACACATTATATCCGTCACGCTCAAAAATTGGATGTGGACGAACATTTACAACGATATTAAGGTCACCTGCAGGGCCACCGTTAACACCCTTATTACCCTGACCACGAACTGTCAAAATCTGACGGTCATCAACACCTGCTGGGATATTGATGTCAAGTTTAGCATTTTTACGAACTCGACCTGCACCATTACACTTTTTACAAGGATTGTCGATAATTGTTCCCTTACCGTTACAGCGTGAGCATGGTTTTGCAGACTGAATCACACCGAAAGGTGTTCTCTGCTGAACAGTAACCTGACCACGACCATGACATTCAGGACATGTTTTTGGTGAATGACCACTTGCGCAACCATTTCCTTTACATTCGTCACAAGTTTCAATTCGCATTGTATCTATTGAACGAGCACAGCCTTTTGCAGCCTCTTCAAATGAAATAGTAATGCTTGCCTGAGTATCACTACCGCGCTGTGGAGCGTTTGGGTTTGCACGACCGCCACCACCAAAGCCACCGAAACCATTGCCGAAGATTGAGCCGAAGATGTCACCAAGGTCGAAATCCATTCCACCAAAGCCACCACCGTATCCACCCTGCCCTGCACCGTAGTTAGGGTCAACACCTGCATGGCCAAACTGGTCATATCGTGCTTTTTTCTCGCTGTCAGAAAGAATTTCATAAGCTTCATTAGCCTCTTTGAACTTTTCTTCAGCTTCTTTATTATTAGGATTAAGGTCGGGATGATATTTTTTAGCAGCCTTACGATAAGCCTTTTTTATCTCATCGTCAGAGGCTGATTTATCAACACCAAGCACCTCATAATAATCTCTTTTTTCTGCCATAAGTAATCTCCAAATAATAGGGATTCACGGACAGACTG
>JAZQUC010000104.1:0-16297 GCA_045631075.1 Candidatus Fimenecus sp.
AAAAAAATTGAAACAGACAGTAACAATTAAAAGCAACTGTGATTTCCGTAGAATTTACGGCAAAGGTAAATCATTTCAAGGTCCTGCACTGGTTTCTTATGTATTAAAAAACCGTGCGGGAATTTGTCGTATAGGAATAACTACATCAAAAAAGATTGGTAATGCTGTTGAAAGAAACAGGTCAAGGCGTGTTATCAGAGCAGCTTATAGTATGATAGAAGATAAAATTCAAGGAAATTACGATTTTGTATTTGTAGCAAGGTCAAAAACAAAATATATCAAAAGCACAAAGTTAGCTGAGATGATGCTTTCACAACTTGTAGAAGCAGGAGTAATAAATGAAAAAACTGATAATTAAAGTAATCAGATTTTATCAAAGAAAAATATCTCCATTGTTTGGCCCTCGCTGTCGTTATTATCCCACCTGTTCACATTATGCTGTCGAAGCAGTTGAAAGATTTGGAGCATTTAAAGGCTCCATTCTTACTGTTTTAAGACTTTTACGGTGTAACCCATTATTTCCGGGAGGGTATGACCCTGTTCCGGAAAAGAAAAAAAGAAAAAAAGACTAAAAAAGTGGTCCCTTAAAAATTCGGAGGACAAAATGGATTTTATAAGAGAAATATTTTCAATTCCTTTTGGTTATCTTATTGGATTTTTCTATGAAATCAGTGATAACTACATTTTATCATTGTTGCTAATGACAATTTGCGTTAAGCTTATTTTACTTCCGTCCTCGATAAAGCAACAAAAGGGTATGGTTAAAACCCAAAGAATGCAACCAAAAATTAAAAGAATAAGAGAAAAATATGCTGGCAATCAGCAAAAGATGAATGAAGCAATGAATGAGCTTTATGCAAAAGAAGGCTATTCATCAATGACTGGCGGTTGTTCAGGTATGCTTATTCAGTTCCCAATTATGATGGGTGTTTATTTTGTTAATTACAAAATTCTCGATTACGTTCTTAGAATTCCAGATGATGTTCTTAATGTAATCAAGGACGCAGTTCGTGCATTACCTAAAGATGTAATTGGAAAAGTTTCAAATCTTGAATATCAGATTGAATTGCTTGCAATTCAGCATTTCGATAAAATTGATAAAACAGGTATTCCTGTGGAAATTGTTAATAAAATTCAGGTATTTATTGATAATTTCAAACTTTTCGGAATTGACCTTTCAAGAACACCTAATACAAAAATGGGTTGGGATTTATTATGGCTCATTCCTATTCTTACAGGTGTAACATCACTTATGATGGGTGTTTATACATGGCTTCGTCAAAAACAGACAAACCCTGAAATGGCAAAAAATCCTTCAATGGGTTGTATGTCACTCATGACACCTGCTATGAGTATTTATTTCTCATTCCTTTTCCCTGCAAGCGTTGGTGTTTATATCATCATTTCAAGTTTCCTTTCATTTATTCAGATGATTATTACAAATAAGGTATTCTCACCAAAAAAATTACTTGCAAAACAGATGGTTGATGAAACAATTAACCGTAGAGCAAGAGAAAAAGTACTTAAAAATGTATCAGAAAAGAAAAACGAAGAATAACTGAGGTAAAAATATATGATTAAAGAGGCAATCGGAACCGGTAATACGGTTGACGAGGCAAAAGCCGCTGCTATGCTCGAATTGGGCTTAAGCGACTTTGATGAATTTACTGTTGAAGTTGTACAGACTCCAACAAAGAAAATTCTTGGTCTTTTCGGTGGTAATCCTGCAAAGGTAAAGGTTTCAGTTAATGTTCCTGACCCAAAGCCAGAAAAGAAAGAAAAGAAATTCAACAAACCTGAAAAAAAACAGGATAAAAAGCCTGAAAAGAAGGTTGAAAACAAAAAGCAGGAAGTAAAAGAACCTGTTAAAGAAGAAAAAAAGGCAGAAGAACCTGAATTAAAGGAAACAAACCTTTATGGTAAAACTGCAGAATACATCATATCAATTGTTAAATCTCTTGGTATGGAAAATTGCACAATAACTGAAAAATCAAATGATGAAGAAATTTCTTTTGAGCTTGATTGTGGTGATGATTACGGTATTATTATCGGTAAACGTGGCGAAACACTTGATGCTATTCAGTATCTTGCAAGAATGGTTGCTAACAAAGGTAACTCAAGCTATAAGAGAGTTTCAATTAATGTTGGCAATTACAGAGCAAAAAGAGAAGAAACTCTTCGTATCCTTGCAAGAAAGACAGCTATGAAGGCAGTTCGTCAGAGCAGAAACATTTCACTTGAACCAATGAACCCTTATGAAAGAAGAATTATTCATACAGCAGTTCAGGAAGTTGAAGGTGCAACATCACATTCAATTGGTTCAAATCTTGACAGACGAGTAGTAATCTCTCCTGTTGAGGGTGCAAAAAATAATGGTGGTAACCGTGGAAGAAATAACAGAAATGGTGGCAGAAGAGAAAAAAAGGAAGCATATAAACCTGAAATTTCTCCTGACAGAACACCAAAAAGCGATATTGATGGTTCAGTTCTTTACGGAAAAGTAGAAATCCGTTCATCAAAAACAGAAGAATAAAAATAAACGGCGGTGGTAGGAATACTTACCGCTGTTTTTATTTCAAGGAATAGGTAATATGGAATATTTTGCAAAGGAATATGATATAGCAGTAATTGGTGCGGGTCATGCAGGTATTGAAGCAGCATTAGCTTCAGCAAGACTTGGTGCATCAACAGTTATTTTCACTATAAATATGGATTGGGTTGGAAATCTTCCTTGTAATCCGTCAATTGGTGGTACATCAAAAGGGCATCTTGTTCGTGAAATTGATGCGCTTGGTGGTGAAATGGGAAAGGCTGCTGATAAAAATTCAATACAGACAAGAATGTTGAATCGAGGAAAAGGTCCTGCGGTTCACTCTTTGCGTGCCCAGATTGATAGACGCGATTATTCCAAATATATGAAGCATACGCTTGAACTTCAAGAAAACCTTGATATGAAACAAGCTGAAATAGTTGATTTATATAAAGATGGTGATTTATTTTGCCTTAAAACACAGCTTGAAGCAATTTATAAAGCAAAAGCAGTTATTATTGCAACGGGTACATTTTTAGGTGGTAAAATTTATATCGGTGATGTTTCTTATGAAAGTGGTCCTGACGGTATGTTTGCTGCTACACTTCTTTCGGAAGCACTTTATAAAATGAATATTCCTTTAAGAAGATTTAAAACAGGTACACCTTCAAGAGTTAATCGACGCAGTGTTGATTTTTCTGGATTAGAAGTTCAGGAAGGTGATGAACAGATTGTTCCATTTTCTTATGAAACTGAAATATTACCTGAAAATAAGGAAGTTTGTCACATTACATATACCAATGAAGAAACAAAAAGGATTATTCTTGAAAATATTCATCGCTCCCCTCTTTATTCAGGAAAAATTGAAGGTGTAGGGCCAAGATATTGTCCAAGTATTGAAGATAAAATTGTTCGTTTTGAAGAAAAAGAAAGACATCAGCTTTTTATTGAGCCTTGTGGACTTGATACAGAAGAACTTTATCTTCAAGGAATGTCATCTTCACTTCCTGAAGATGTTCAGTTAAAATTCTTAAAGAGTATCAAGGGTCTTGAAAATGTCGAGGTTATGAGAACAGCATATGCAATCGAATACGATTGTGTTGACCCATTGGCACTTAAAGCATCTCTTGAATTTAATGATATTCCTAATCTGTTTGGTGCAGGTCAGTTTAATGGCTCATCAGGATATGAAGAGGCTGCTGCGCAGGGACTTATAGCAGGTGTTAATGCAGTTCGTAAAATTCAAGGAAAAGAACCATTTATTCTTGACAGAGCAAGTTCATATATAGGTACTCTTATTGATGACCTTGTTACAAAGGGATGCTCTGACCCATACAGAATGATGACTTCACGAAGTGAATACAGACTTTTACTTCGTCAGGATAATGCAGATATAAGACTTACTGATTATGGATATGAAATCGGTCTTATTTCAGAAGAAAGATACAATAAATTCAAAAATAAACTTGAGCTTATAAAACAAGAAAGAGAAAGAGTGGAATCTGTTACTATTCCCCCTTCTGAAGAAATAAATAAGGTACTTGTTTCACGTGAAACAGCACCTATGAAAACGGGTATAAGACTCTCAGAACTTATTAAACGACCACAGCTTGATTATGAATGCTTGACACCATTTGATAAAACTCGACCAGAATTACCAGCAGATGTTTTTGAACAAGTTGAAATTGACCTTAAATATGAAGGCTATATTAAGCGTCAACAGGCAAAGGTTGACGAGATGAGAAGACTTGAAGTCAAAAAAATTCCTGCTGATTTAGATTATGATGATGTTTATTCACTTCGACTTGAAGCAAGGGAAAAACTTAAAAAGGTTAAGCCTGAAAGTGTTGGACAAGCTTCTCGTATAAGTGGCGTTTCACCATCTGACATATCAGTTTTGCTTATTCATTTAAGTAAATACGAAAAGAAATAATTTGTAGGGGCTGACGACCACGGCAGCCCGTTGAGGTTTATTATGTTAAATAAAGAATTACTTTATAGGACAATAGAAAAATTCGGAATCAGCCTTGATGATAGTGCGTTTTCTCGTCTTGATACTTTTGCAGAAATGCTTATTGAAACAAATAAAAGTTTTAATCTTACTGCAATCAAAGAGCCTGATGATGTAACTGTAAAGCATTTTGCAGATTGTCTTTCAATATTTAAATATGTTGATATTCCTGAAGGTGCAAGGATTATTGATGTTGGTACAGGTGCAGGTTTTCCAGGTTTAGTACTTAAACTTGCAAGACCGGATATCAATATGACTTTTCTTGACAGTACAAAGAAAAGATTAGGTTTCATTGAAAATGTTTTGAATGAATGTGGTGTTCAGGGCGAAATTGTTCATATGAGAGCAGAAGAAGCAGCACAGCTTTCAAAATACAGAGAAAAATTTGACTTTGCAACTGCTCGTGCCGTTGCTGCACTTCCTGTGCTTTCAGAATATTGCTTACCTTTTGTGAAAGTTGGTGGCAGTTTTGTTTCAATGAAATCTGCTGACAGTAACGAAGAACTTAATGAAGCAAAAAAGGCAATTGCCATTCTCGGTGGTAAAATAGAAGAAGATATTTTGTTTGATTTAGTCGATGATATGCCTCGACGAATTGTTAAACTTAAAAAGAATTCGCAAACTCCGACAAAATATCCACGACCATCTGCACAAATATCCAAAAAACCATTAAAATAATAGGAAAACCCTTGATAATGCGTCGATTATCGACGAACGGATTTTCTTTACAACTAACCTCTGCGGTGCTATGATTTAGACAAGGACAAGCACTGCGGAGGTTTTATTTTATGAGATTGCGAAGTTCAGAAAACAAAAAGACAGAAAATAAAGTCCTCTTAATCCCACAAGGTGATATTCTCCCAAATCCAAATCAACCAAGAAAAAGATTCGATTATGATGAACTTGAGGGACTTGCTCAAAGTATCAGGGCAAACGGAATTTTACAACCGTTGCTGGTAAGGCAGCTTGATGACGGTAGATATGAACTTGTTGCAGGAGAACGCCGACTCAGAGCAGCAAGGCTTACAGGTCTTACAAAAGTACCATGTATAATTAATGAAATTTCAGAATCAGAATCCGCAGTGTTTGCGGTCCTTGAAAACCTTCAAAGGTCTAATCTTGATTATTTTGAAGAAGCAGAAGCGATTGCATTACTTATGAGTGATTATAGATTAAGTCAGGAAGAACTTTGCAAAAAACTTGGCAAAGCCCAATCCACAATATCAAACAAACTGCGACTTTTAAAATTAAGTGAAGAAATGCGATACAGAATTTCCCGTGCGGGACTTTCTGAACGCCATGCAAGAGCATTGTTATCCATTACTGATGAAGTCCAGAGAGCAAGAGCGTTAGCAATAATAATCGACCGACATCTTACTGTAAGTGAAAGTGAGTCACTTGTTGAACAGATGCTTAGAAAACGCGAAGCACCAAAACGACAGATGCTTAAAGGCTTTAAAGACATAAGAATTTTTATAAACACACTTAACAACGCAGTTGATACAATTCGTCGTGCAGGAATAGATGCAGACTCAATCAAGACGGAGACAGATGAATATGTTGAATATATTGTCCGTATTCCAAAGCTTGATGACAGACCGTTAGCAAGTAACGAATAAACTATTTTGATAAAATCACTTATATCCCCCGATATAATGTGTTTTTATAAATGTGGCGAAAGCCACTCCATATCCTTCTCTTTCACACCCCACATCCACAGCGAAAGGCTTCTCGTAAGAGGAGTCTTTTGCTGTTATTGTTGAAAAATATTTTAATTTATGATAATATGACTTGAAATCTATATGATGTGGTGATTAATTTGAAAAGAGTATTATCTGTTTTATTATCACTTGTTATTGTGATAATGAGTACAGTTTGTGTTACTGCAAAAGAGACAATAAAAGGTGATTTTAACGGTGACGAAAAAGTGTCGGCAATAGATGCCCGTGAAATTCTTATGGTTTCAGCAGGAAATAAAACTGCTACAAAAGACCAAATCTCAAATTGTGATATAGACGGAAATGGGAAACTCTCTGCTGTTGATGCACGAAAGATTTTAAGATATGTTGCAGGACTTGAAAAACTTGAACAGGACAAGCACGAAACTATTGAAATGCAGATGACTGCAATTATTGAAAAAGAATTTCTGCGACTGCTTAACGCAGAAAGAGTGCGTATAGGAAGAAATCCGTTAGTAAAAAATGAAACTTTGACAAAGGCGGCTATGGTAAGGGCACAGGAAAACATTACTTCCCTTTCCCACACAAGACCAAACGGAAATTCTTTTTCAGATATTCTTAAAAATGAATTTACATATGAATATGAATGGTCAGGAGAAAATCTGGCTTATGTAATTACAGGACCACATTCAAGCACGGATTATTCAGTAGCATTTACTGAACAGTCACTTAAAGACCTGGCAAAGAAATTTTATGATATGTTTGCAGATGACGCACCTCATTATAATAATATGACAAGAGATTATTTTGAAGAAATAGGCGTGGGTATAGCATTCTACAAGAATGAAAGCAAAAAAACGATAAAAGTTGTATGCAGTAATCTTTATGCTACACCAAAATAAAAAAATAAGAACATTCAGGCAAATAAAGTTTGAATGTTCATTTTTTATGTTTCACGTGAAACATTTATTTTGGTAACTACTGATTGCATATCGATTTTATCAGCAGATGCAAAAGTTTAATATATAAAATTATTGTTAAATTTGCGTTTTTTACTTTAAATTTAATAATTAATGTGATATACTTATACAAAATTGGGTAGAAGTCACATAAAAATGACTTTTTACTGTTTCGGAGTGGAAATTTTTTGGCAAAAGTTATTTCAATTATTAACCAAAAAGGCGGTGTGGGAAAAACTACAACTGCCGTCAGCCTTGCAGCCGCTGTAGGTGCAAAGGGGTATAAGGTTTTACTTGCAGATATTGACCCACAGGGTAATTCCACAAGTGGATTTGGTATCAACAAGAGAAAAATAGGTTTTTCTTCTTATGATGTGCTTGTGAAAGATATCAATGCTAATGATGCTGTTGTTAAGACAGAATTCAAGAATGTTGATATTATGCCGGCATATCTTAATCTTGCAGGTGCAGAAGTTGAGCTTATTGAATTGGACAAGCGTGAAAGCCGACTTAAAATGGCTGTGGCACAGCTTTATGATAAATATGATTATATTTTCTTTGATTGTCCCCCTTCTCTCGGATTGATTACAATTAACGCACTTACTGCATCGGACACATTCCTTGTGCCTGTACAGTGTGAATTTTACGCACTTGAAGGATTGGCACAGCTTATGGCAACAGTCCGTCAGGTAAAAAGACTTTATAATCCGCATATTGAGCTTGAGGGTGTTTTACAGACAATGTATGACGGAAGACTTAATCTTACACAACAGGTTGTAACAGAAATCAAAAAGTTCTTTCCAAATAAAGTTTATAAAACAACAATTCCAAGAAATGTAAGACTTTCAGAGGCACCGTCATTCGGTGAACCGATTATATATTATGATAAGAATTCCAAAGGTGCAGTTGCATATATGGATTTTGCCGAAGAATTCTTGTCACAGCAAAAGCGATGAGGTGAAAAGATGGCTAAAAAAGGTGGATTGGGCAGAGGTATGGATGCTCTTTTCCTTGATAATTCAGCAACAGGCAACGAAAATGGCAGTACAATGCTGAATATCAATGAGGTTGAGCCTAACAGAGACCAGCCAAGAAAAAATTTTAATGAAAATGCTCTTGAGGAGCTTGCAAAGAGTATAGAACAAAATGGTATTATTCAGCCTATACTTGTTCGTCCTATGGCTGACGGAAGCTATCAGCTTATCGCAGGTGAAAGACGTTGGCGTGCAGCTCGTATGGCAGGGCTTACAGAAGTTCCTGTTACAATAAGAGAAATGTCAGATGAAGAAGCAAGTATATTTGCTCTTATTGAAAACCTTCAACGAGAAGATTTGAATCCAGTTGAAGAAGCAGAAGGACTTAAATCACTTATTGAATCATATGGCTTTACACAGGAAGAGGCAGCAGACAAGGTTGGCAAATCAAGAACTGCTGTTACAAATAAATTGAGATTACTCAAACTCCCCTCACCTGTACGCAATTTGTTAGGTGATGGAAAAATCACAGCAGGTCATGCTCGTGCATTATTGGGACTTGACGAAGAAAAAGAAATGATGAAAATTGCTGAAACAATTGTTGCACAGGATTTATCTGTACGTCAGGTTGAAAAAATGGTTAAATACGCTAATCAGGGTGAAAAACCAAAACCTAAAAAGCGTGATAAAAAGAGAGACCAGTATTACGATGAAGTTGAAATCGCACTTACAAATACTCTCGGTAGAAAAGTTAAGGTTTATTTGTCACCTTCAGGACACAAGGGAACTCTTGAATTTGAGTTTTTCGGCAAAGAAGACTTAACAAAACTCGCAAAAGAATTTGATAAATAAGGTGGAGTAAAAATGTTAGACATTAAATTTTTAAGAAATAACCCTGATGTGGTTAAGGAAAATATAAAGAAAAAATTTCAGGACGAAAAGCTTCCTTTGGTTGACAAGGTAATTGAGCTTGACGCTGAATACAGAGCAGCAAAGGGCAGAGCTGACGAGCTTCGTGGACTTCGTAACTCGGTAAGTAAAGAAATCGGTGGCCTTATGGCACAGGGTAAGCGTGAAGAAGCAGAAGTAGTTAAGCAAAAGGTTAAGGATATGGCTGACGAGCTGGCTTCTCTTCAGGTTAAAGAAGGTGAATTAGAAGCAGAAATCAGAAAGATTATGCTTGTAATTCCTAACATTATTGACGAAAGCGTTCCAATCGGTAAGGACGACAGTGAAAATGTTGAAATTCAGCGTTACGGTGAACCTGTAACACCTGATTTTGAAGTTCCATATCATGTTGATATTATGGAAAATCTCAATGGTATTGACCTTGATAGTGCAAGAAAGACAAGCGGTAACGGTTTCTACTATCTTTGTGGTGATATTGCAAGACTTCATTCAGCAATTCTCTCTTATGCAAGGGACTTTATGATTGACAGAGGCTTCACATATTACATTCCACCATTTATGATTCGTAGCGATGTTGTTACAGGCGTTATGAGTTTTGCAGAAATGGAAAATATGATGTACAAAATCGAGGGTGAAGACCTTTATCTTATCGGTACAAGCGAACATTCAATGATTGGTAAGTTTATCGATACATTCACACCAGAAAACGAGCTTCCAAAAACACTTACAAGCTACTCCCCTTGCTTCCGTAAAGAAGTTGGTGCTCACGGTATTGAAGAACGCGGTGTTTACAGAATTCATCAGTTCGAAAAGCAGGAAATGATAGTTGTATGTAAGCCTGAAGACAGTATGAAATGGTACGATGTACTCTGGCAGAATTCAGTTGATTTCTTCCGTTCACTTGACATTCCTGTAAGAACACTTGAATGTTGTTCAGGTGACCTTGCTGACTTAAAGGTTAAGAGCTGTGACGTTGAAGCATGGAGCCCACGTCAGCAGAAATACTTTGAAGTTGGTTCATGTTCAAACCTTGGTGATGCTCAGGCAAGACGCCTTGGTATCAGAGTTAAGGGCAAAGACGGAAACTATTTTGCACATACACTTAATAACACAGTTGTTGCTCCTCCAAGAATGTTGATTGCATTCCTTGAAAACAATCTTAACGAAGATGGTAGCATCAATATTCCAAAGCCATTACAGATGTATATGGGCGGAAAGACAAAGATTGAAAAGTAATCGCAAATTCAGAGAGGAATACACAAAATGAAGAATAGTTTAATCAGAATTATCAGTGTTCTGTTAGCTGTTTCATTGATGGTATGCTCATTTGTTGGATGTAATAAGGAAGAGACTGAAACTCCTGACGAAAGCACAACAAAAACTCCAACAGAAGAGTTAACATCTGATACTGGCACAACAGAAGTTCCCGAAAATGTCAATCCATTGACAGGAGTTGCTGATTTGTCGCAGGAAGCAATCGGAGCAAGACCAATTGCAATAATGGTTGAGAACTCACCTGCTGCGCGTCCACAATGGGGTATTACAACACCTGACATAGTTGTTGAAGGTGTTGCAGAAGGTGGAATTACACGAATGATGTGGATTTATGCCGATGCAAATAAAATTCCTGATAAAGTTGGTCCTGTAAGAAGTGCAAGACACGATTTTGTTGAACTTGCAAAAGGTATGAATGCAATATTCGTTCATTGGGGTGCAAGTGACGGTACAAAATACGGACTTACACTTGGTTATCAGGCAATCAGAAACCTTGGTGTGAATAACATTGACGGTAAAAAGTACGAAGGATCATATTTCTTCAGAGATACAACAAGAAAAACATCAATTGAACATCGTGGAATCACAAAACAGACAGCAATCGAGAATGCTATTTCAAAGCTTGGTTATTCAACAAAAGCAACATCTGATAATTGGCAACCGTATAATGTGTCAGTTGACGGACAGGATGTAACATCAATTAACACAACAAATTGTTCACAAATTTCAGTAACTTTCTCAACAGGCTTTACTCATACCTTTAAATATGATACAATAGAGAAAAGATATTACAATTACCTTAATAATAAGGTTATGACAGATGGTAATAACGGAAAGTCAATGGCTGTTGAAAATGTGATAGTTCTTTATGTTCCTGTTACAACACTTAATACAAGCGCAGGACATAAGGAATGGAACTGGGATATTGGAAGTGGCGAAGGTTATTATGTTTCAAATGGTGTAGGTCAGGAAATTACCTGGTCAAAAGCAGGAAAGAGTGAACCATTGAAAATCCAGGATATGAATAATAATGAATTAACAATCAATCCAGGACAGAGTTGGATAGGTATTGTTCCTGCAGGAAATAAAGGACTTACAACAGTTCAGTAAATTAATTTGTTTATGCTCCCCTGTTTGGGGTTACATAAAATGGAGGAAAAAATTATGAACAAAAAGATTTTAGCAGTAGCGCTTGCATTGTTGTTTGTTGTAACAGCATTCACAGCGTGTAAAAGCAAGTTGGATATGACAGAAATCAATGGTAATGAATATCCGCTTATGACAGACAAAGACGGTGAAACAGTTGTTAATGAGGAAAATCAGGTAGCTGTTCTTGTTACAGACCGTGAAGGCGAAGTTCTTACATATGCTGATGGCGAAGACCAGACATATTGGCTTCAGTTAGATGGTGACTATGTATCAGACGATATGGTGCAGGGCAAATTATATAGATTTGGTGTGCCAAAGGGTTGGACAGGTAACAAATACGGTAGAGTAGAAAAGAATAAGACAGACGGTAACTGCTATATCAAGTTCACAACACATCAAAAGCTTGAAGATAAAGAAACACTTGAATCATATCTTGAAGCAATTGATTCAAATAACGATGCAGTTGCTGAAGCAATCAACGACCCTGTACAGTTGGCAGAACTTATCAAGAATAACCCATCTTTTGCAAAATACAAAGATGGTAAATGTACAATTGAAAAATCAACAGGTACGATTTTTGGCGGAATCAGTGTTGAGATTCGTGTTTTCAAGATAGTTGATAAAGATGAAAAGGTTATCCATTATGCAGAAAACTATTATTTCGTATCAGGTGAAACAGTATATTCAGTTGACTATGCTTGTGAAGGCGGAGAAGGTTATGATACAGATTTCAACTTCGCAAGTTATCTTGACAAAAACTTTAAATTCATTGAGCCAAAGAAATAAAATAAAGTTCATATGAAAGATTTAACGGCAAGGATAACCCCTTGCCGTTTTTATATTTAAATTATAATTTGTAGGGATATGTGGCGAAGCCACAATGAAGTAAATCCTTGCGGATTTATGAAGTATCCTGACGGATATGAAGTAGCTTACGCTATGAAGTATGCTTACGGCATATTAAGGATTTGCTTCACTTCATATTTGTCGAAGACAAATACTTCATAATCGAAGATTACTTCATATTGCGTAGCAATACTTCATTATTTATCTGTATTTCTTATATGATAATGAAACTTTTCGTAGGGGTCGGCGTCCCCGACGACCCGTTGCTGGTTTATCTTTACACTTGTTACGGGCTGCCGAGGTCGTCAGCCCCTACATTCCAACCATATTGATTTTCTTATAATTGCAACGCAGTTCCAACGTTCTGCACTCTGCACTTTGCGTTCTGTACTCATCCCGACAACCTCCAATTCATTGTGTTCTCCCCTGCTTAATCCTACAAATTGACCTTGAAATAAGGTGAAACACTATATATAGTATGTCAAAAGAGATAATCGACATAAATTATTAAAAATGTTCAGTAAATATGCGAGTTTTCGACAAAATCAACAAAAACAGCCGAAAAGTTTAGGGAAAATTTAATAAAATAAAAAGTTTTTGACGAGCAATCAGATATCTTTTTGATAGAATGCACAAAGTAAAAAAAAATTTTTATTAAAAGTGCAAAAAAATGAATTTTTTATTAATAAGTACTTGAATTTTCAGGAATTAATTTGTATAATTGTTATAACCATAGGAATGGTGTAATGGGTGAAGTGCCTAATTTTTTAGAAAGTGGCACTAAAAAGCCCATTAGTGATGCACATCCTAAGGTAATACTCGGGTGTGTATCATCAGTCTTCCGCCGTGGCTTATCTCAATTGATTAGCGGAAGCGGTGGAATGACAGTCCGGGTAAATTTGAGCACATTTGTCGAGCTCTGCGAGTATAGCATTAAGATTATACCGCTGGGTCAGAGAGTGAGTATTTGATGCTCCGTATCGCCTCTCCCGTGGCGATGTAAAAACAATTATGGGGAACTATTTCATCTTGCATATATATAATAGTATGCAAAAAATAATAGGAGGAAAAATTATGAACAAAATGAAAAAATTGTTGAGCGTTGTTCTCGCAGTTGTTCTTGCTCTTTCAGCATTCTCAGTTCTTGGTTCTGCTGCAAAGACATCTTATCAGACTGTTGCTAACCTTGAAGCTCTCGACGCATATTCACCATATGGTCAGGTTACAAGACTTTCAACAGAAGAAAGAACATCTATCGTTTTCGATGCTCTCGACAACCTTCTCCCAGGTTTAAATATCAATATGGGTGAAGTATTTAACGTTCTTGGTTTGTCAGTTACTATCGACTTGACATCTATCGACAGACTTTGCTATTCTTTCGATACAATCAGAAACACATTCAAAAATACTCTTGCATCTATTGCAATGGCAATCGTTAACCTTGGTATCCTTGAATCTCTTAATGTTGACACATGGGCAACAGGCATGACTCGTGCAGGTACAGCTCAGTACACAATCCTTTCAGAGCTTCTTGAATTCCTTAGCGCTAACACAACACTTGTTGGTAAAGTATTCACAGATGGTCTTGACCTTGGTCTTGTATCACTCGGTGATATGTCAGCTATCGAAGACATCATCTTCGACCTTCCATCAATGGTTAAGGGACTTGTATTCCCAATGCTCGAAAGATGGGACGACACTCTTACAGAAGTTAAGTGGCTTGACACAAACGGTAAGGGTAACGGAAACGTTGAATCAACAGTTAACACATTCGTTAAGAACCTTTTCAACAACGATATGTCAATCACAACTGTTAAGTACGACGTTAACGGTAACATGACATCTGAACATACAAAGATGCCTATCTACACAGCAGCTCCTGGTACACCATCAGCTGACAGCCCAAGATGCTACTACCAGATTACTGGTACAACTCCTGGTTCTGTTATGACAGTTTACCATATCGTTGACGAAGCTGAAGCTAAAGCTCTTGCTAAGACTCCAGACAAAGTTAACGGTAGCCCAGCTGCTTACACATACTTCAAAGAAGCTCAGACATATGTTATGGCTCAGGAAGTAGAAGGTAGCGAAACATATGTATGGAAAGCAACAGACGAATTCGGCAACACATGGTCAATGAAGTGGTACAATGATGATTCACAGTTCCTTCCAGGATTCTCAGGTAATCAGATTGACCTCGAAAATCAGAGCCTTGCTGACCTTCTTTACATGTTCATTCCATATGTATTCGAAAATATGGCTCCAGTTATTCTCAACGGTTCAATCAAGAAGATTCTTGCTGAATTCCTTGGCGTTAAGTTCTCATATGTTGGCCAGGTTGGTGACGATGCAGTTGAAGCTCTTGCAGATTCTTCAAACGCATTCTTCACAGAAGAACAGGGCGAATATCTTTGGGAATGGTCAAACTACGCAGTAATCAATGGTACTCACTACTATCGTTTTGAAGACCAGATTTTCGTTGGTGACCTTTCAAACAAGAATAACTACTTTGACATCATTAACTGGGATTATGAAATCACTGGTGATTTCCTCAATGAATTCATCCCAACAAACCCATCTAAGTCTTCAACATTACTTATGAACTTCAACAACTTCCTTATCAAAGTTGCTGAAACAGCTCTTAAACCATCAGCATCAACAGTTGATGCAATTTCTGGTTTTGAAGCAGAATGGGTACGCCCAGCTCTTACAAAGGGTGGCAACGAAAACCTTGTTGCTACACTTAAGGCAATTGCACAGGCAGTTATCGGTCTTGCTCCTCAGCACGTATTCGGTTCTGACTATGCAACAAACGAAAGATGCTATGTAGAACTTATGCTCGCTGATGACAACGATACAGTTCTTACAGGTATCGCTGCTCACCTTGTAAACATGATTATGCCATCAATGTCACTTCCTGGCAAATCAGACCTTCTTGCTTCAAAGGCTAAGGTTGGCGCAATCCTTGCAGCAGTTATTCGTGAATTCGCTGCATACCTTGCACCTGAATACAACTTCGACGCACTTATCTACACAGACTTCGGTACAACAACAAACGATAATGTTAAGACATTCGTTGACCCTGAAGCAGCAGGTCTTCTTTCAGCAGGCCAGACAGCATCAGGTTACTGGTTCGATGTTTGTCTCACAATGGGTATCAACGTTGGTTTTGAATACCTTCGTGCATTCGCTGATATGGGTGAAGGCACAACACAGTGGAACTCATTCGTAGCATACTCAGGCTACGCTGTTGATGGTAAGACATACGCAGCAGGCATGACTCAGGCTGAACTTAACGCTCACTGGGAAGGCATGCTCGACTATATCATCGACTGGGCTCTTGCAACAGATTATGAATGGTCATGGAAGATGGGTTACATGGTTGACGTTGCTAACGTAAACCTTGCAACAGCAGAAGACCCATGGGTTAAGCTTGATACAGTTCTTAACGGACTTCTTCCAGTTGACGAAATCCTCAACGTAACAGCAACTGATTGCGAAACAGAGCTTGAACAGCTCCTTCGTTATGACCTCATCCTTGGTCTTGTTGACCTTCGTTGGGCTGATGTATTTGATTTACTCAAGGTTCCAGATGGTTTTGTAAGAAACGCTAATGTTCTTGACCAGCTTGCAACAAAGCTCAAGGGCATCGTTAACTTCCTCTTCCAGAAAGTTGGCGGCGGTTCATACAAGTTCATCCCAGACGTTATCACTGACTTCGATACACTCGCAAATCAGTCTAACCTTGTAACAATGGTTAAGAACCTTGTTGGTGTTCTTTACACAGCAGGTATCACAAACCATACAGTTGACGTTCTTCTTCCATTCCTTAACTTCCTTCTTGGTTGGAAGACAGACCCACAGGTAGTTGCTGACCCAGAAATCTGGACAGCATTCCGTGACGGTAATGACTACGCATTCCAGTACAACATCAGTGCTGGTGGCTCAATCGACTCAGCAAACAC
>JAZQUC010000105.1:0-9437 GCA_045631075.1 Candidatus Fimenecus sp.
TATAAAGTTGAACCACACGAACATAGCTATCCAGTATGCTGGAGATGTAAGAGTGAAATCGTTTTCCGTCTTGTTCCAGCTTGGTATATTAAGACAAGTGAAATTAAGCCTAAACTTATTGAATGTGCAAATTCTGTTAAATGGGAACCTGCATCAAATGGTAAGAGAATGAATGACTGGCTCACAAATATGGGTGACTGGAATATTTCTCGTAAGCGTTACTATGGTATGCCACTTCCTTTCTATCCATGTAGCTGTGGTCATATTACAGTTATCGGCTCAAAGGCTGAACTTCGTGAAAATGCAGTTGACCCTGCACAGGTAGATGCACTTCCTGAACTTCACAGACCATGGGTTGATGAAGTTAAGATTAAGTGTCCTCATTGTGGTAAGGAAGTTTCTCGAGTTTCTGACATCGGTGACGTTTGGCTTGATGCTGGTATCGTTCCATTCTCAACACTTGGTTATTTCACAGACCGTGAAGCATGGGAAAAGAATTTTCCTGCTGAATGGGTTACAGAAATGCACGAGCAGGTTAGACTTTGGTTCTATTCAATGCTCTTTATGAGCACTGTTCTTGTTGGTAAAGCTCCTTATGAAAGAGTTGTTACTAACGGTATGGTTGTTGCTGAAGATGGCTCAAAGTTCTCAAAGACAGGTTTTATGATTAAGTTCGACGAAGCTGCTGAAAAGATTGGTGCTGATACTGTTCGTTACCTTTACGGAAGTGCGCCAAATACAAATGATGTTCGTTTCGGTTATAATCTTGGTGACGAAGCAAGAAGAAAGATGCTTGGTTTCTGGAATATTTATACATTCTTTGAAACATATGCACAGCTTGATAAACCAAACTTTGCTGAATACAAAATTGATTTTGCAAAGTTAACTCCAATTGATAAATGGCTTGTTGTTAGAACAAACGAATATCTTATGAAAGCAACTACATCAATGGATGAATATAAATCAGCTGCTCTTATTAAAGATTTTGAAGTGTTTGTTGATGATATTTCTAACTGGTATATCAGAGCAAACCGTCGTCGTTTCTGGAAGACAGAAGACCAGCAGGATAAGATGGTTGCTTATTGGACACTCTTTAATGCTCTTAAAGTTTGTGTTCAGACTATGGCTCCAATTATTCCATTTATGACAGATTACATCTGGCAGAATCTTATCAGAAAATGCGACTCAACAGTTGCAGAGTCAGTTCACCTTAGTGACTGGCCAACAGCAATTGAAGGCATTGAAGATGATGGTGTTATCGAACAGACAGCTCTTGTTCGTGATGTTATTGCTACTGCAATGAGACTTCGTAATGAACAGCAGATTAAGGTTCGTCAGCCACTCGCAAAGATTTTTGTTTGCTGTGATAACGAAACTGCTGATAAAATTAAGACTTTTGAGAAGAATATTCTTGATGAACTTAATATCAAAGCAGTTGAATATATTGATGATATCAATGTTCTTGAAGACCAGTTCCTTACTGTTAACTTTAAGGTTGCAGGTGCTGTTCTTAAACAGAATGTTAATAAGATGAAACAGACTCTTGAAGGTCTTTCTGCAGACGAAATGAAAGCTCTTACAACATCAGTTGTTGCTGGTGGTGATGTTGAAGTTCCAGGCTGGGACGAAAAGTTCGATTCTTCAATCTTCGCTGTTCAGTCAAAGACAAAGGATGGCGTTGTTTCAGCTGAATTTACACAGGGTGCTGTTGTTGCTCTTGATATCGTTCTTACTGATGAACTTCTTAAAGAAGGCGTAGTTCGTGATATTATCCGTCAGTGCCAGGTTGCACGTAAAGAAGCAGGATATCAGGTTGAACAGAGAATTATTGCTGCAATTAATGTTGATGATGAGTTTATCGTAAATGCACTTACTGAAAAGCTTGCATTTATTGCAAGTGAACTTCTCGCAGATAATCTTGTTATTAATGCTGAATTAAAAGCAGATTACTCGAATGAATTTACAGTAAATGACAAAAAGGTTACTGTATCAGTAGCAAAAGGAGAATAAAAGATGTTTCAGGTTACTAAAGATATGAATATCGGTGAAATCCTTGATAACGCAAGAGAGACTGTACCATTCTTTTTAAGTCTTGGTATGCATTGTCTTGGTTGTCCTTCTGCAAGAGGAGAAACTGTTGAACAGGCTTGTATGGTTCACGGTGTTGACCCTGATGAATTTGTTGATGGTATCAACCAGTTTCTTAAGGAAAACGCAGATAAATAATTAACTAAAAAATCCTCCTATATTTCATAGGAGGATTTTTAAAAAGTGTGGTGATTAGTATGAAACTTGATAACAGATTGATGGCTATTGCTAATTTAGTAAGAAAAAATAAAGTTTTTGCAGATATTGGTACAGACCATGCATATCTTCCGGTTTATCTTGTTGAAAATGATACAATAAAAAAGGGGATTGCTGCTGATTTACGAGTTGGTCCGCTTGAAAATGCAAGAGATGCTGTTGTTTCATACGGATATTCTGAACAAATTGAATTAAGACTTTCTGACGGCCTTGATAACTTCAAGGAAAATGAAGTTGAAGAAATTGCTGTTGCAGGTATGGGTGGATTACTTATTTCAGAGTTTATAAATCGTACCCATTGGCTTAAAAATGAAAATATTCATTTGATTTTACAACCAATGACTCATGTTGAAGAATTGAGAAAAACTCTTTTTGATAATGGCTTTATTATTGATAAAGAGGTAGTTGCAAAAGATGGAGATAAGCTTTACATAATTTTAAGCGTTTATTATCATGCAGGACAGACAGCATATACTGACCTTGATTTAATTGTCGGAAAATTACTATGTAATAATGACGAGTTATCTAAAGAATATCTTTTAAAACTGCATAATAAATATAACAAAAAGCTTGATGCCTTAAAAAAGGCAGGCAAGGAATGTACAGACCTTGAAAATTTGGTAGGTGAGTTCAAACAATGGTTACAGTAGAGAAAATTTATAATTACATAGATACAATAGCACCCTTTAACACTCAAGAAGAATGGGATAATTCAGGTCTTTTAGTCGGCGATAAAACTGCAGAAGTTTCAAAAATTCTATTTGCACTTGATGTTACAGACGATATTATAAATCAGGCTGTTGACTGTGGTGCGGAGCTTATTATTACTCATCATCCAATTATTTTTAAGCCTGTTTCTGATGTTTTAAGTGATAGTTTGATATACAAACTCATTAAAAATAATATAAGCATAATTTGCGCTCATACAAACTATGATAAAGCCATAGAGGGTGTCAATGACATTTTATGTTATACTGTTGGTTTTGACTCTTTCAAAAAGATTGAAAATACTTGTCTTAATGTTGCTGAATACAACATTGATGTTCCAACTGATGTGTTTGTAAATCACATTAAGAGTGTTCTTAATGGTACAGTAAGATATAATTATTTAAATAAGAATATAAAAAAAGTTGCAGTTTGTAGTGGTTCAGGTAGTGACTATTTATCACTTGCAAAGGAACTTGATTGTGATGCTTTACTTACAGGTGATGCATCTCATCATGCTTTCCTTGATGCAGACGAAATGGATATGTTGTTAGTTGCTGCAGGTCATTTTGAAACAGAAATGATTGCGATTGAACCGCTTATGAATAAAATAAAAAATCAATTTGATATTGCTTGTGTTTTAGCACATCAGGAAACACCCATTATTACGATTTAAGAGGATTTTATGGCGTTAGACGGAATTACCATAGGACTTATAAAAAAAGAGCTTACAGAGTATCTTGTAGGCTCAAAAATAGATAAGATACATCAACCATCAAAAAATGAGTTGGTGTTTATTATGCGTACCCGAAATGGTGCATACAGACTATATTTGTCCTGTGATGGTCAAAGCCCAAGAGTTCAGATGAGTCGTTATAATCTTGAAAATCCAAAAGTTCCACCAATGCTTTGTATGCTTCTTCGTAAAAGGCTTGTAGGTGCAATTTTAACTGAAATCAAGCAAATTAAAAACGACCGAATTCTTGTTTTCGTTTTCGATGGAACAACAGAAATAGGGGATAAAACAACATATTATCTTGTTTGTGAAATAATGGGTCAACGAAGTAATATCATCCTTTGTGATAATGATTACAGAATTATTGATGCTGTTAAACGAATTGATGAAGAAAAGTCTTCTGTAAGAGAAATCTTGCCTGGACTACGATATGAATTACCACCGTCACAAGAAAAATGTAACATTCTTGTTGATGATATTTCTTTTATGACAAGTAAAATATTGTCACGCAGTGAAAAAATGCTTTCAAAAGCTATTTTAGATGTGATTGAAGGTTTTTCACCGATTGTGGGTAGGGAAATAGCATATAGAACAATTTTTGGTGATAAACAGGTCGGTCTTCTTTCTGAAATTGAAAAAGAAAGATTAGAAAACGAATTGAATATTATCAAAAATGAAATTATAAAAAATAAATCATTTATTATGTTAACTCAAAATGATGGTATTCCTTATGAGTTTTCATTTACAAACATTCGTCAATACGGAACAACTCTTAATAAAAAAGAGTACGATTCAATTTCTGAATTACTTGATGATTTTTATTTTGAAAAAGATAAAATAAACAGAATCAAGCGTAAAGCTTCTGACTTGTTCAAATTATTAAATAGTGCTGTTGAGCGAACAACACGAAAAATTAATAACAGACGACAGGAATTAGAAAAAAGTGTAAATCGTGAACAAATCCGTATTTATGCAGAACTTATTACGGCAAATCAATATAGATTAACCGAAAAAGCATCTGTTTATAATCTTGAAAATTATTATGACAATAATAAAATTATTGAAATTCCTGCTAATCCAGCATTAAGTCCTTTGCAGAATGCTCAAAAGTACTTTAAAGAGTACAAAAAAGCAGTTAATGCCGAAAAACTTCTTCATAATCTTATTGATGAAGGCGAACAGGAATTAGTTTATCTTGATACTGTCCTTGATAATCTTTCTCGTGCGGATTCAGAAAAAGAAATTGCTGAAATTCGTGAAGAATTAGAGCAGGGTGGATATGTAAAAATCAAGAGGTCGAATAAACAGAAAAAAGAAAAACCATTACCACCAATTGAATTTAAATCGAGTGACGGATTTAAAATTCTTGTGGGTAGAAATAATATACAGAACGATATTCTTACATTAAAAACTGCAATGAATTACGATATGTGGTTGCATGTGCAGAAATTTGCAGGCTCACATACTGTGATTATTGCCGATAAAAAAGAAATTACAGAAACAGCAATTTATGAGGCGGCTTGTGTTGCTGCATATCACAGTAAAGCAATGGGTTCATCATCAGTAGCAGTTGATTACACTTTGATTAAAAATGTAAAAAAACCATCAGGTGCAAAACCAGGTAAAGTAATATACAATACTTATAATACGATTTACGTTACACCTGAAAAAGAATTGATTGAAAAACTTATTTTAGAATAAAATGAATAGTTAAGGCGGGGTCAAGACTAAAATAGTCAAGACCCCGCCTATATTGTTTTATTATATAAATTATAATTTGTCGGGATGAACAACCAATTTGAAAAGTCATTCTGAGCGTAGCGAAGAATCTCTCGCATTTCATCAGTCACCCTGAGTGAAACGAAGGGTCTATTAAAATAGGACAGAGATTCTTCGTCACTTTGTTCCTCAGAATGACACTAACCTTAAACATCTCTACAAACGCCAATTTGTCTGTTTCTACGCAAGAAAAGTATTAGGTCACCCTGAACGCAGTGAAGGGTCTCTGTTATCATTTTTTTAGTTTGCGGTAGATAAATGATACAAATGTACTAATTGCAATTATAATCGCTGACCCTGCTGCAAAATAAAGAGAAATAACAACTCCGAGATAACCTTCCTCAGTACGATAAAAAAGATTTATAACTAAAAACACTAATGATATAGCTAACGGAAAAAGCCATTTAAGCTTGTTTTTACTCAATCCAACAAGAAATGAAACAATTGCAGATAAAGTAAGCATTATTTCAAAGGGGGCAAAGTTGTTTGGTATAAAGTTAGGAATTACAAAGAAAATTATCATTTGAAAACAAAGTAAAATTAAAAGTCCTAAAGAAATTTTTGACTGTCGTTTGATAACTTTTTGACTTTCTTTAATTACTCCTGTAAGATTTTCATCATTTTTTCTGATGATTTCCGTTACAACTTCGTTTGCTTCAGATGTTCCTGTTTCTGCTATAATCTTTTCACCCATAAGAAGTTCATTTATTGATACATTCAATTCTTTTGATAAAGGAATTATAAATGACATATCGGGTAAGCCTTTACCTGTTTCCCATCGTGAAACAGCCTTGTCGGTACATCCTATTTTTTCAGCAAGGTCTTTTTGTGTCATATTTAATTCTGTTCGTTGAGTTTTAATAAATAAACCTATTTTTGTAACATCCATGTTTATCACCTCAACGAAATTGTACCTATAAAAGCAAAAAGAATCAACCTATGAATCGTAGAGTACAAAATTATTCACTCTTTTTATATGCATATTCAAAATCAATTGGAGGTGAAGTAACAGAAATATATATAAATTCAGTATCACCATCATTCAATAAACCGTGTATATCATTCTCTTCAAATCTTACAACATCACCTGAATTAAATATAATTTCTTTATCATTTGCAAGGAGTAGTTTTCCTGTTCCTTTAACAGCATACCAAATCTGTTCCGATGTATCATGTTTGTGTCTTGGCTGGCTTGCACCGACTTCAAGATGCACCTCTGTTATTGTAACTCGTTTGCTTTTAGAGTTATCAGGATTTATTAGTTGTCTTGAAACGACACCGGGATTTGATAACTCTTTTATGTCCTCATATTTTATAAATTCCATATTGATACCTCAAATCAACAAGGACAGACAAGGATGTCTGTCCCTACGCGAAATTTTATTTATCTAATTCTACTGAATGGTCATATACAGGATACCATGTTGATGAACCAAAATTTCTTGCTCTGAAGAGAACTTCATTTTCATATACTTCCATCTGGAAGCCCATACCACCCCAAGGCACACCATAACGGTTTACTATCATATATGTTGGAAGATTTACGTATGTAACACCATTATGTTTTTCAACACAGGAAAAACCAAATACATTTTCTACCAACGGTCCATTGATGCCCGTATGAACATGACCGCTTATGAAGAAAACATTCTTGTATTTTTCCATTATTGCTTTAACTGTGTCGCTGTTTTCGTTTAATCCGTTGTCAGGCCATATTGTATCAAGACCGTTAACACCGTTACAAGGCACATGACAAACAACAAACATAGGAAGATTTCTGTCAGCAGCTTCTTTTAAAGAATCATCAAGGAACTGAATCTGTTCAGGACTCATATCAGGAGTGTCCCATGTGTCATCACCATCGTCACAAAGCACAACAAATCGATAACCGTTAATATCTGTCTTATAATATGCCTTGTCAATTTTTTCGCCTGACGGATTTAATTTGTTATATAAGTCAACAAATCGCTGTCTTGCGCCTTCTTGTGTTGTATCGTCAACATGACCAACATCGTGGTTACCCATTGCTGTGACCCAATTTTCAGCACAATCACTTTCAGCCATAATATTGAAGAAGCTTTCAATCGAAGGTCCATCACCGTAGTTTGTAAGGTCACCTGAAACAATCAAAGCGTCAATTGTATCTCTTGAGCGTTCAAGGTCATTAAGACCGTTTGCCCATACCCATTCACCGATAGGCCAATCAACATCAATATGTATATCTGAAACAATAGATGCGTTTAAAAGACAATCATCATACATTTCTTCGAAGATTGTAAGCTCTTTTGCTGTTTCGATTGCATATTCACAACACTCTTTTTTCGCATCAACAATATCCTGAAATGTCAATCCGGGAAAAGTTGTCAATATAATTGCATTAACAACTGAAATAATAGATTTAATAGTAACTAACATAATGTTTCTCCTTAAGTTTTTTTTATATTTTAACATAAATATATAATAAAGCAAGAAAAAACTCTCCCGAATTTAATCGGAAGAGTTATCTGTCAATTACATTTCATCATTTGAAACTAAAATTTCGTTGCGACGGAATAAAAGTGACAAGCACCAGATACCTGCAAGTGCAACAAGTGTGTAAACAATTCTGCTGATTATTGCATCCTGTCCACCGAATATCCAGGCTACAAGGTCAAATTGAAAAAGACCGATTGCACCCCAGTTGATTGCACCAATAACAACGAGAATCAATGAAATTCTGTCAAGCATTATATTCACTCCTTAAATAGCATCATTTTTATGTGCAACATTATTATGAGTAATTTTTAATGCTTTATACAATTTTTGATTTTTAGTTAATTTTTGCTTTTTCTTTTAAAATTTCAACTTTATCTGTCTTTTCCCACATAACATCGCAGTCGGTTCTGCCAACATGACCATAAGCTGCAAGCTGTTTGTAGATAGGATTACGAAGTTTAAGGTTGTCGATAATTGCAGCAGGACGAAGGTCAAATACTTCGTTAACAATATCTCCAAGTTCCGAGTCTTTAATAACACCTGTGCCGAATGTATCAACCATAACTGAAACAGGCTTTGCAACACCGATTGCATATGCTAACTGAATTTCGCATTTTTTTGCAAGACCTGCAGCAACAATATTTTTGGCAACATATCTTGCAGCATATGCAGCAGAACGGTCAACCTTTGTTGGGTCCTTACCTGAGAAAGCACCGCCACCGTGACGAGAATAACCACCGTATGTATCAACGATAATTTTTCTACCTGTAAGACCTGAGTCACCCATAGGACCACCAATAACGAATCTACCTGTTGGATTTACAAAAATCTTTGTGTTTTCATCAACAAGATTTGCAGGGATAATTGGGTCAATAACATTTGCCTTGATATCTTCACGAATCTGTATAAGTTCAACATCAGCACTATGCTGTGATGATACAACGATAGCATCAATTCTAACTGGATTTCTGTCATCATCATATTCAACAGTAACCTGTGTCTTACCATCAGCACGAAGATAAGGAAGTGTACCGTCTTTTCTAACCTTTGTAAGCTGAACAGCAAGTTTGTTAGCAAGTGAAATTGGCATTGGCATAAGTTCAGGTGTTTCATCACAAGCAAAACCGAACATCATACCCTGGTCACCGGCACCATTAAGGTTATAGAAGTCATCATTACCTTCTTTGATTTCCATTGAATTGTCAACACCAAGAGCAATGTCAGCTGACTGCTTGTCAAGTGCTACAAGAACAGCACAAGTGTTTCCGTCAAAGCCTTTATCACTGTGGTCATAACCGATTTCAAGAACTGTGTTACGAACGATTTCAGGAATGTTTACCTGAGCTTTTGATGTGATTTCACCCATAACAAGAACTTGTCCTGTTGTTACTGTTGTTTCACAAGAAGTCGGATCGTAGCCATGTCGTTCTGTGAGCCA
>JAZQUC010000106.1:0-3490 GCA_045631075.1 Candidatus Fimenecus sp.
TTCAAAGAAATATTTTTCTTTGCTGCGGATGTACTCAATACCTCCACAACCTCATTGGCAACACTCATAAGCTCTACCGATTCAGTCGCAACCTCATTATTTTCATCAAGCTGTGAAAGGCGGATAATATCGTTTATAAGACTTACGAGTCTTGAGGCTTCCTTGTGGATGTTACCGATAAACTTAGCTTTATCTTCATCTTTTACAAGACCAGTTTCAAGAAGCTCTGCACTGCCGATTATTGACTGTAGGGGAGTTTTCAGCTCGTGACTTACATTTGCTGTGAATTCTTGACGGTTACGCTCCGCAAAGGCTCGGTCGGTAATATCAAAAATAAGTATAATTGCACCTTTAATTTTACCTGATGACTCAATCGGATTAATGGTTATCTGATATTCTGAACCGTTTCTCTGCTCAGTATATTCAGTATGATTACCCTCAAGTGCGTTCCATATTGCGTTGCTCATTTTTGTGCCACGGTCGTATAAAAGGAAATCGTCGCCCTTTATGTCCTTGCTGACATTAAAAATCTTTTTTGCCGCCTGATTCATACTCAGCACCATAGCGTGCTCATCAAGTAAAACAAGGCCTTCATTCATCGAAGCAACTATTTGTTCAAATTCATCTGATTTTCTGTGGATTGACTCCATCTGACTTTTTATCTGCTTATGTTGTTTCTGAAGCTTTGTAAGTATAGGAGTGAGCTCCTCGTAAGCAACATTGTCAGCGGGATGCTCGAGGTCAAGCTTCATAAGCGGTTCGGTAACCTGCTTTGCCATTGCGAATGAAAGCACAATTGCAACAACAGTAGCAACAAGCAGAATTGCAAAAATAGCAGGTGTCATTCCGAATACAAGAGCACCTATTGACATCTGACTTACAGAGATACGAAGAACATTACCGTTTTCAAGCAGTACTGATTCATAATAAGTCTTTTTAGTCAGGGTTTCTGAGTTTCTTGAACTGCTGCCTACGCCTGTTTCAAAGGCCTCAATGATTTCTTCTCTGTCGGCGTGATTTTCCATTTCAGCAGTATCGATTTGTGTATCGTATAGAACGGTACCATCAGTATCAACAACAGTAAAACGGAACACCGAGGAATCGAAATTCTCAAAATATTCGGTTCCAACCTCATTGACAGCATCTGCCGCAAGAGAAAGCTCTGCCTTAAGCTGATTTATCTGAGAATCATTGAAATAATCGTACAGAAAACTGGTTGCAATACCGATACTTGCAAGAAGAACTACCAGAGCTACTGTAAAGATGGAGCGAAATATCTTTTTTGTCATACTTCATTCTCCAATCTGTAGCCGACACTAATTACCGTTTTAATCTGACCGCCACAGCTGCCGAGCTTCTGACGAAGAGTTTTGATATGCATATCAACGGTACGGGTTTCACCCACATAATCAACACCCCATATCTCACTCATAAGCATTTCTCTTGAAAATACTGTGCCGGGATTTTTTACAAATAACTTAAGTAAGTTAAATTCCTTATGGGTAAGCTCAACCTTCTCACCGTTTGCAAGTACTTTATGCTCTTTTTCATTCAGAACAATACCGCCCACGGTGATATTGTCGGAAGTTTGCTCTCTGACCGTCCTACGCAGAACGGCCTTTACACGGGCAACCATTTCCATAACACCAAAGGGCTTTACAAGATAATCGTCAGCACCTGAATTAAGACCACTGATTTTGTCCATCTCTGTTCCCTTGGCTGTAGCCATAATAACGGGAATATCTTTATATGCACAATCTGAACGAAGCTTTTTGAGCACCTCAACACCATCAAGCTCGGGCATCATAATGTCAAGAATAATAAGTTCGGGAGTTTCGCTTTTAAGAGCTTCAAGCATAGAGATGCCGTCAGAAAAGCCTCGTGCCTCAAAGCCTGTTTGCTCTAATGTATAAACCTCTATCTCACGGATAGTGCTGTCATCATCAACACACCAAATCATAATTTATCCTCCTTTGTGAATGCCTGTAACAGAGAATTCAACCCATTCAGCAATGTTTGTTGCATGATCTCCGATGCGTTCAAAGTATTTTGCTATCATAAGCAGGTCAATGGCATATTCACCGTCTGCACTGTTATCTGTAATCATTTTAATTAAGGTATCTTTCATTTTTCTGAAAGCATCATCAACTATATCATCGTGCTCAAGAACCATTCGAGCGAGCTTTACGTCTTGCCTTACATAGGCATCAATACTGTCAGTTACCATTTTACAGGTAGCTTCCGCCATAAATTTAAAATCAGAAAATTCAGCACCTGTTTTTCCGTTGAGAAGCGGAATTATATCAGCAATATCTTCTGCCTGGTCTCCGATTCTTTCCATATCTGTTATCATCTTCAGTGCTGCCGAAACAACACGAAGGTCTTTAGCTACCGGCTGTTGCTGAAGCAGAAGCCTTAAACAAATAGCTTCTATTTCTCTCTCCATATGGTCAATCTCTTCGCCTCGGGTCTTTACTTCTTTTGCTCCTTGAACATCACCGTTTAAAAGTGATTTTGTCGCAAAAGCAATAAGCTCCTCACAAAGTGCCCCCATATTTATCATCTTATTATTAAGCAAACCAAGCTGCTCATCAAATCTGCTTCTCATATTATCCGAACCTTCCTGTAATATAATCTTCTGTGCGTTTATCTGCGGGTTGAGAAAATAATTTTTCTGTTTTATCAACTTCAATTAATTCACCAAGAAGGAAGAACGCTGTATTATCGGAAATACGAACTGCCTGCTGCATATTATGAGTTACTATGATTATAGTATATTTTTCTTTTAATTGCAATGCAAGTTCTTCAATTCGGGAAGTTGAAATAGGGTCAAGAGCTGATGTTGGCTCGTCCATAAGTAACACTTTAGGCTCCACTGCAAGAGCACGGGCAATACAGAGACGTTGCTGCTGACCACCCGAAAGGCCGAGAGCATTTTTCTTTAGTCTGTCTTTTACTTCATCCCATATTGCTGCATCTTTAAGAGCTTTTTCTACAATTTCATCAAGCTTTACTTTGCTTGTGATTCCGTGTGTACGTGGGCCATAAGCAATATTATCATAAATGCTCATCGGAAACGGATTTGGCTTTTGGAATACCATACCAATATCACGACGAAGCTCATTTGCATCCATATCTTTATCAAAAATGTTTTTTCCGTTATATGAAACTTCACCCTCAATTTTTACTGTAGGAATAAGGTCGTTCATACGGTTGAGAGTTTTAAGAAAGGTTGATTTACCACAACCAGAAGGACCAATTAAAGCTGTAATGCTCTTTTCAGGAATTGATATGTTTATATTTTTTAAAGCTTGATTTTCGCCATACCATAAGCATAAATCTTTAGCTTTCATTATTTCGCTCATACGCTTCTCCTTTTAGAAAAATGTTTTCCTACCATTGTGGCAGACAAGTTTATAAGTAATGTTAAAATCATAAGAATTGCAGCAATAGCAAAGGCAACACCAAATTCGCCTTCCTCTTTTGCATA
>JAZQUC010000107.1:0-9445 GCA_045631075.1 Candidatus Fimenecus sp.
ACCTTCTTCAATTTCACCGTCACCAAGAATTGTGTAAACTCTTGTATCTTTTTCATCAAATTTTGCAGCAAGAGCCATACCAACAGCTGCTGAGATACCCTGACCGAGTGAACCTGTACTCATATCAACACCAGGTACACATTTCATGCTTGGATGTCCCTGAAGATAAGAATCTGATTTTCTAAGAGTTTTCATATCTTCTGTTGGGAAAAATCCTTTAAGTGCAAGTGTTGCATAAAGAGCAGGTGCTGCGTGACCTTTTGAAAGTACAAAACGGTCTCTGTCATCCCATTTTGGATTTGCAGGGTCAACCTTCATCTCTACATTGTAAAGATATGCCATAAGCTCAGCAATTGAAAGTGAGCCACCCGGATGGCCAGCCTTTGCATTAAAAATACCTTCTAACAAGAGAAGTCTTTCTTTTGTTGCAAAAATTTCAAGTTCCTTTTTCAAAGAAGCGTTCATTTTTACTCCCCCTATTTTTTCATTTTTTATCATTCATTATGTGTTCAAGCAAGTCTGCAACTGCACCACCATTACAATGACAAGCATGGAATTTTGCAATTTCGTGCATTGCTTTTGGTGCTTGTCCGCAACATGCAGGAAGACCTACTGTTTTTAACATATCATAATCGTTAAAATAGTCACCGATTGCAGCAGTATGACTTTGTTCAATACCATACATATCGGCAATCTTCATAAGCGCTGTGCCCTTATGTACACCTTCGTTAAGCATTTCAAATGATGAAATTGAGCTTGACATAAAGTTTGCTCTTGTATCAGTCAATGTATCAACATATTTTCTGATTCTTCTTATAAGGTCAGGCATACCAAGGAAAATTACCTTACCCCAATTTTCTCTTGGGATTTCACCAGGATGTTTACAATTTTTATAATGCAATTTATCAGCCTTAACCATTACCTTTGCAAAGATTTTTGAGTTGAGTGTATAAATCATTCTGTCGGTAAGAATTTCAACTTCAACCATTGGGAATCTTTTATAAATCTCAAAAACCAAGTCCATTGCATGCTCGTTAATGGCATCAAATGAAAGCATTTTTTCGTTGGCATAGTCATAAACACCTGCACCATTAAGGATTACAGCAGGTGTACCCTTAATTGGTAATCGTTCGTAGTGTTTTCGCATCGACTGAACATTTCTGCCTGAAGCTAATGTAAAGTGACCGTTATACTCGTTTACAAAACGACAAATTGCTTCGTAATTGCGTTTTGGTAGTTGTCTGAATTTATTATTGAGTGTTCCGTCAATATCAGACACCACAAGCCAGTTTGATAAATCTTTATTTTCCATCTTTTCAAGCACCTCCTTAGGTGACATTGAGCTTACTTAAAAATTCCTTGAAATAATCAGGTAAATCGGTAGTAAACTCAAGATATTCTTCCGTTACAGGATGAACAAATCCAATTTTTATAGCATGTAAGCACTGACCGTTAAGGTAAGCACTTTTTTTATCGTTTCCATATACAAAATCCCCAGCAACAGGATGACCCAGATGAGCCATATGAACACGAATCTGATGTGTTCTTCCTGTTTCAAGCTTTAATGAAACATGAGAATATCCCACATAATCATTAATTACGGAATAATGAGTAACGGCGTTTTTAGAATTCTGATAAGTGACACACATTTTCTTGCGGTCCTTGGGATTTCTTCCGATTGGAGCATTAACTGTTCCCTCGTTTTCCTTAAGATGCCCAACAATGACAGCGTTATATTCACGGGTAAAACTGTGTTCTTTTATTTGTTCAGCAAGACCCATATGTGCTTTATCATTTTTGGCAACTATAAGCAGTCCGCTTGTATCCTTATCAATTCTGTGAACAATACCAGGTCGAAGAACACCATTGATTCCTGAAAGAGAATCCTTACAGTGATAAAGCAACGCATTAACAAGAGTTCCGCTGTAATTTCCCGGTGCGGGATGAACAACCATTCCTCTTGGTTTATTAACCACAAGCAAATGCTCATCTTCGAAAACTATATCAAGAGGAATATTTTCAGGTTGAGCGTCCAAAGGCTTAAGCTCACCCGGTAGCATTGTTATTTCATCATCAGCACTTACTTTATATTTTTTGTTTACAGGCTGACCGTTAACAAGCACTTTTTCACTTTCTATCAATTTCTGGATAGAATTTCTTGAAGCATTTTCAACAAGAACTGATAAAAACTTATCTATTCTTTCACCCTCATATTCCTGAGGAACATCAATTAAAATCTCACTCATCATTTTTACCTTTTTCATTTTTTGATTCGCAATAAATCTGATAAATCAACCAGAAAACCAATACAACACAACTGCAAGTCACAAGAATATCGGCAAAATTAAATATTGCAAAATCAATAAAAAGAGGTTCAATATAATCAACAACAAATCCGCGGAAAACCCTGTCCACAAGATTTCCCAATCCACCTGCGATTATAAGAGAAATACAAACATATTCCACATCAACCTTACGCTTTTTAACAAACAGATAAATCAAAGCCAAAATGATAATCACAAATGTGAAAATGGATAAAAATGATGTTTTTCCGCTAAAAGAACCAAAAGCAGCCCCTGTATTTTCGGCATATTTCAATCGAATAAAACCGTCTATTAAAGTAAGGCTGCCAATCGGTTCGAGATGTTCAATCACAAGTAATTTTATAAGCTGGTCAATTGCAACAAGAACTGCAATTATAATTAATGTAATTACTTGAAGCATTAAATTACCTCGTCTATTTTATTTTTTCTTAAAAAAGTTTTTAAATGAAATTGAACCTGAATTATCATCATCGTCGTCATTTTCTTCAAAAACAGGAGTTTCAGCATTGTCTTCCATTTCAAATCTTTCAAATGTTGAAACAGGAATTTCAGGTTCATCGTCATCTGAAAAATCAATGTTATTTATATCAAAGCTGAAAGAAGGCTTTGACTGAACAGCAGGTTCTTCAACAACAGGTGTTTCTTCAACAACTGCTTCAGGTTCTTCAATAACAACAATTTCTTCCACTTCAACTACAGGAGCTGTTTCTTCAACAACTGTTTCTTCAACAATTTCTTCAACTACCACAGGAGTTTCTTCTTCAATCACAACAACTTCTTCAACAGGTGCTTCAACAACCTGAGCTGCTTCTTCCTGTGCAGCTTCTTCATCAAGCTTTTCATCAACGATTTCAGGAAGCTTGTTGATAAGGTTGATATGTTCCTTATACATTGAAACAAGTCTCTGTTTAAAGATTGTTGACTCCTTCTGCATCATTTCATATACAAGGCTTTCGTGAGTAACCTTACGGTTGATGTTTCCAAGAATTTCTTTTGCTTCCTTAGTAGCATCTTCAATAAGGTTTTCAGCCTGTGCCTTTGCATTTGCAAGAAGTTCATCAGACTCCTTCTTTGCGCTTGAAAGCATTGCTTCAGACTCGTTCTTTGCATTGAGCTCCAAAGCAGCAGCATCAGAAGCAGCCTCCGCACGGAGTCTGTCAGTTTCACCCTTTACAGATGCAACCTCTTTTTCTGCTGTTTCCTTTGCCTCAGCAACGATTTTATCAGCAAGTTTCTGTGCATTAAGAAGTGCCATTTTAAGGCTATCTTCATCAGCACGGTATTCTTCAATTTTCTTTGCAAAAACACTGATTTTCTTGATTAAATCTGTGTTTTCCTTAAACATCTGTTCATATGAAGCAGATACTTCACGCAAAAAGCTATCTACATCCTCAGCACGATAAGAGCCACGGCCTGTTGTCTGAAAAGTTTTTTCTTTAATTCTGTCTGGTGTAAGCATATATATCCTTCCCATTCTGCCATACGGCAATACTATTTTTTAGAGATTTCTTGAAAAATCAGAAAAACATTCCGTTGTTTTCAAGCTCATCAAGTAAGTCACCCATAACATCAACATTGTATGGAGTGATGATAAATGTGCTGTTAGCAACACGCTTAATCTGACCATTGTTTGCATAAGCAACGCCTGTAAGGAAGTCGATAAGACGACGAGCAACATCCTTGCTTACTGATTCAAGATTCAAAACAACAGTTCTTTTTTCGTTAAGGTTATCTGCGATTCCACGAACTTCTTCAAACTTTTCAGGTTTTGCAAGAACAACCTGAAGCTGTGCAGTTGTATGTATATTAACAACCTTATCCTCAGGATTTCTCTGTACACGACGCTGTGGTCTTGCTGCCTTTTCTTCCTGTTCATCAAAGTTATCAGAACCGATAAATGAACCTGTATCTACATCATCATCCGGATAATATCCGTCCTCATCAACATTAACAATATTTTTGATTTTGTCCAAAAAACTCATTTTAAAAATCCTCCCATTAATATATTCTCGGACCAAAAATTGAAGAACCGATTCTTACAAGATTTGACCCACATAAAATTGCTTGTTCATAATCTCCCGACATACCCATCGACAGAATATTCATATTTATATTATCTAACTTTTTCGCCTTTATGTCAACATAGATATTGTAGATATTTTCAAAAAATTCACAAAGAATTGTGTTATTATCGCAAATTGGCGGTATAGTCATTAATCCTTTGACATTTAATTCAGGAATTTCGGCAATCTGATATAAATTTTCCATAAATTCTGACTTTGAAAAACCTGTTTTACTTTCTTCGTCACCAATATTGATTTCAAGAAGTATGTCAGTTGTAATTCTTTTTTTTGCAGACTGTTTTGCAATTTCTTTTGCAATTTTCAATGAGTCAACTGACTGAATCATATCAACTTCGCCAACAATCTGTCCTGCCTTATTAGTCTGGAGATGACCTATAAGATGCTTTTGCACATTCTCAAGATGTAAATCAGGCTTTTTACGAAGAATTTCCTGCACACGATTTTCACCAATCATATTAACACCGTAATCAAGTGCATAATTTATAAAAATCGGGTCAACTGTTTTTGTAACCGCCATAAGCTGAATATCACTTGGATTACGACCACTTTTAATGGCACTTTCAGCAATTTTTTCGTTGATTACATCAAGGTTATACTGAATATCGGCTTTACGTTTTTCAAGAAACGACTTTTCCATTATAAAGGTCAACTCCTTCCGTAATAATTGTATCATACTGTTGCAAATATGCTGAATCAGTTACACATTCAACTATTGAATAATCCTCTGTTGAAGTAATAATATTGATTTTTCTGAACTGTATAATGTTACCACGCTGAACATATACGCCCTTTTCACCGTCAAGTTCACGAATGGCTTTGTTATTTACCTTCATACCAACATAGTCGCTGACAATAATTTCAATATCATGAATACGAAGATTTGCTACATCACGATTCATTAAGTTACATTTAAGGACAACAGCAACTCTGTCATCTTCCTTGTCACCCTTGCTCACAACAGTACAGTTGATGATTCCCACTGATGTATTAGGAACATTGACTCTTACTGTTTTGCCAACTGTAAGCTCACCCGATTCATCATAAGGAATTGTGCAGACAAAATACCAGTCAAATTCGTCAACAAGCTTACCCATTACATTATTAGGCACTTCCTGTTTCTTGGCATTAAGCAAAACATCAATTTCCTTACAAGTCATTTCGCTGACTTTGTTGTAATCAACAATGTTTTCATATCCGTCAGCAGAACCGATATAGTATCCTGAATTAGGTGATGCGATTGTTTTGTAATCAAGGCTTTTGTTGTTGATTGAGAGAAGTTCAGCCTCTAACTCTGCAAGTTTTGCATCAACTGAAAGCTCTTCACCAACAGCCAACTGTCGTGCTGTAATAGCATCTCGTAAATCAGTTAATTTTTCATCAAAGTTACTGCCGATAGTTTCTCTTGATGCAGAGATAAAGGCAATACATGCATCATCAATAAGTTTATTATATGACGCAGGTGCATTTGTACCTATACCTACACGGTTTTTGAGCTGACTGTAATATTCAATTTCCTTTTCAAGCTCGTTTATACGCACATATGCTGCTGCACTTTCGGATGTTGGAAATACAACGGCAACACCGTCACCGCTTGAAACTCTTTTACCGTCTTCGGCAATTGAAACCACAGTACCGCCTGAGTTATCAGTTGTAATATATGTTTCGTCACGAACAACAAAGGCTTCTGTTGTTATAGCTCTTTGCATATCTCGTTTTACTGCAATTTCAGTTTTATAGGGTGATGAATTCATCTGAACAACCTGATGAATAAAGTAAAAGATTATGAATAATCCGATTAATGTAAAGACAATATATTTAACTTGATTTTTATTTAATTTATCAAATTTAAAATCCATAAACTATCCTCCTAAAAATTCATTTACCATATCAAAAACTGAATTATACATATCCTGTGAATTGCTGTAATCATCGGGATAAATCCAGTTAATACTTTCATTTTTTCTAAACCATGTAAGCTGACGCTTTGCATAGTGTCTTGTTTCCTGTTTTAATTTTTCAACACATTCTGAAAGGTCTTTTTCACCATTGAAATATGGTGCTAATTCCTTGTATCCGATTGCCTGACAAGCTGTTGTGTCAGATGATGTGTTATAAAAATCCTTTGCTTCTTCTAACAAACCATTTTCAAGCATTAAATCAACACGAAGATTTATACGGTCATAGAGAACATTTCTGTCACGATAATTTATACCGATATACATTACATCATAAGGACTTTCTTCTTCACGGGAAAGAATTTTTTGCTCGGTCATTGTTTTGCCTGTGAGCTTATAAATTTCAAGAGCACGGATAATTCTGCTCTTATCTTTAAGGTGCAATCTTTCTGCTGTTTCAGGGTCGATTTCACGAAGCATTTCGAGCATATATTCTGCACCTTTATCGTCAAAAAGGTCAGTTAACTCCTTACGGATTTCTTCGTTGCTTTCTTCTTTTGAGAACTGAATGTTCTGTAATAAAGAGTCAACATAAAGCCCTGTACCACCTGCAACAACGGGCAAGTCACCTTCGTTATGAATCTTTTCAATGCATTCATTTGCAAGGTTTACATATTCTGCAACGCTGAACTTTTGAGAGATTGGCTGAAAACCGATAAGATGATGAGGAATTCCCTGCATTTCATCCAAAGTTGGCTTTGCAGTTGCAATATTCATTTTTTCATAAATCTGCATTGAGTCAGCCGATACAACTTGTCCATTAAAATGCTTTGCAATTTCAATTGACAAGGATGTTTTTCCTGAAGCTGTTGGGCCGACAACTGCAATAACGGGAATTTTTTTCATTTTCACACTCTACCAAACTGTTTTTCTAATTCATATTTTGAAAGTTCAATCATCACAGGTCTTCCGTGAGGACAGAAACGTACTTCGTTATCGTTTACGACTTGCTTTACAAGTGCTAAAAGTTCCATTTCAGAGCTTTCGTCCCCTGCTTTTATGGCGCTTCGACAAGCTACATTGTGATAAATCCAATCAAGATGCTCGTTTGTAATATCACGACGATTTTTAATTATGTATTCTGCAATTTCACCGATAAGTGGTACGATTTCGCAGTCTTCCAAATCCATCGGACAACTACGTACAATTACTGTACCGTTACCAAAATCTTCAATTTCAAAACCTGCTTTTGAGATAATTTCAAGATTTTCGGTTACTGCTGAATACTCTTCTTTACCGAGTGAAACTGTAACAGGTGCTAAAAGCATCTGGCTACCACTATTCTGTGATTCTTTTTTAAGCTTGTTAAAGAGAATTCTTTCGTGTGCTGCGTGTTTATCGATTACGCAAAGAGTACCATCAACCTCAACAAGTATATATGCTTTATATGCTTCACCTATAAGACGAATTGTGCTTTCCTGTTTTTCTTCCTTTATTTCAACGGAAATTTCAGGCTTTACAATCGGCTTTTCAACAGGCTTTGCAATTGGAAATTCAATATTAAACGGGTCATCATCAACATCTGCTGAATATTCTGTTTTAACATCATTAACAACAAATGTAGTTTCGGTAAGTGGTTTTAAAACCTTTTCTGTGAATGCTATATTTTCCTGAACGGTTGTCTGCTTGAAATCCTGTTGTGGCTTTACGATAAAGTCATTGAAAGTTGGCTTCTTTTCAGGTAATACAGCCTGTTTTAATGCTGTGTTTTCACTAAGTGCAGATTTTACTGAATGATAAACTGCATCGAAAATTGCTCGTTCATCAGAAAAACGGACTTCAATTTTTGACGGATGCACATTAACATCCACAAGCTCAGGTGGTAACGTGATAAAGAGCACACCACCAGGGAATTTACCCACCATTACACTGTTTTTATATGCACTTTCGAATGCAGCCATAATAGTTGTATTTTTAACACTTCTGCCGTTTACGAAGAAATACTGCATTCCGCGTGAACCACGACAGTTAAACGGTGGTGTTACAAGACCTGAAACAAACACATTACCTACTGCAGAATCCACATTCAAAAGACCGTTTGCAAAGTCTTTTCCGAATGCAGAGAAGCATACATTCTGTAAATTACCGTCACCATTTGTTGTGAATACCTGTTTACCGTCACGGATAAAACGGAAACTTATTTCAGGGTGAGAAAGTGCAAGTTTTTCAACTGCTGCAGCAACAAAATTGCCTTCACTAACATCTTTTTTAAGAAATTTCATTCGTGCAGGAGTGTTAAAGAAAAGCTCACGGACAATCATAGTTGTACCTACAGCACAACCTGCATCGGAAAAATCAGTTATAATTCCACCTTCGATAGAAAGAGTTGTACCCATTTCTTCGTGGTTAGTTTTTGTTATCATATTGACCTTTGAAACAGCTGCGATTGACGGTAAAGCCTCACCACGGAAGCCCAAGGTCAATATTGTATTAAGGTCATCGGCAGTTTTGATTTTACTTGTAGCGTGACTTACAAATGCAGTTTTTACATCGTCACGGTCAATACCACAGCCGTCATCAGTAACGCGGATATATGAAATTCCACCGTGCTGAATTTCAACTGTTATGGAAGTAGCGCCAGCATCAACGGCATTTTCCATAAGTTCTTTTACAACGGATGCAGGACGTTCCACCACCTCACCCGCTGCAAT
This sequence comes from Candidatus Fimenecus sp., assembly GCA_045631075.1. Lineage (GTDB taxonomy): Bacteria > Bacillota > Clostridia > Oscillospirales > Acutalibacteraceae > Fimenecus. The sequence continues at coordinate 9,015 of JAZQUC010000107.1, forward strand.
TAAATCAGCCATGTGTTTTGGGAGTTTATTAATTTTTGCCATTGATGTTCACCTCGATTATATAATTATTGTTTTTGCCTCCCTCTGACGAGGGAGGTGGATTTTGCGTAGCAAAAGACGGAGGGAGAGATAGATAATATAGAATTAAGTTTTAAATAATCACTCCCTCAGTCAACTTCGTTGACAGCTCCCTCGTCAGAGGGAGGCAAAAACAATAATTATATAATCGAGGTGAACATCAATGGCAAAAATAAATAAACTTCCAAAACATATGGCTGATTTAATCGCAGCGGGTGAGGTGGTTGAACGCCCTGCATCTGTCGTTAAAGAACTTATGGAAAATGCTGTTGATGCCGGCGCTACTTCCATAACAGTTGAAATTCAGCACGGTGGAATTTCATATATCCGTGTTACTGATGACGGTTGTGGAA